>NZ_JBGQQX010000065.1:0-10534 GCF_045528525.1 Ruoffia sp. FAM 26255
CGATATTAATTGATTTCCACGAAAATTGGGAAAATAACGCTCGGACATTCTTACAAGTGTAATGTGCATGATGACCAGATGATATAACTACATTGAGACTTTTACACAAGATTATGGACTTGACAGTGACAGTGGAAATTGGAAGGTTAACGGGACATGTCATATGGTGACAAGGGAAATTGGGTGTTTAACGGGACTTGTCATGATGCGACAAGGGGAATTGGAAGTCTAACAGGACTTGTCATGAGGTGACCAGGGGAATCGGAGCTCTATCAGGACATGTCATATGATGACAAGGGAAATTGGAGGGTTAACGGGACATGTCATATGGTGACAAGAGAAATTGGAAGTTTAACAGGACATGTCATGAGGTGACAAGGCAAATTGGAAGTTTAACAGGACTTGTCATGTGGTGACAGTGGAAATTAGACGTTTAACAGGACATGTCATGAGGTGACAGTGGAAATTAACACACTAAACCAAAATTACCAATCAATAAAGCAGCGACTACAGTGATAAATTTTAAATCAAAGCAACTATTTTATATAAAACGTCAATACTCAAATCATTTTGTAACACAAGTGTAAGTATTATGTTATAATAATCGAGAATAACCATACAGTCGATAGACTGGAACGTAATATATAATATAGAAAGTGGGTTAAGTGATGAAACAACCGAAAGAAGGTGAATTCATCACTATTAAAAGTTATAAACACGATGGTTCGTTGCACAGGACATGGCGCGATAATATGGTCTTAAAAACGAGTGAGCAATCAATTATTGGTTGTAATGATCATACATTGGTAGTCGAATCAGATGGCCGTAGATGGGTTACACGTGAAGTTGCACTTGTCTACTATCATAAACATTTTTGGTTCAATATCATCGCAATGTTACGTAAACGAGGGGTTACATATTATTGTAACTTAGCCTCACCATATGTGATGGATAACGAAGCCTTGAAATATATTGATTATGATTTAGATATCAAAGTTTTTCCAGATGGGGAGAAACGTTTATTGGATTTAGATGAATATGAAATACATGGGCGTCGGTATCATTATTCAGATGAGATAGATCGCATTATCAAATACCAAATACAAGAGTTAGTGAGATGGATTGACGAAGGTCGCGGACCATTCTCTCAAGAATTTATTGATATTTGGTATGAACGTTATTGTCAGCTAACACATCGCAACAAAATAAATAATAACTAAATAGTAGTGAATTCGCTTAAAGGGAGATTATTGAATCGCCATTGAATGAGCGATATGCGATGATATCCCACGATACTGAGCCTCTTAGAAGATAACTATCTTTTAAGAGGTCTTTATTTTGACAGAATTTATATTTTGTGTATTATAGACTAACTAAGAATAAAAAATATAACCCAAATATCACCTACAAACGAACTTAAATTAAGATTATTGAGATGAATTGACCGAACTGAGACTTTTGCATGATAAGAATGAAATTATAGGAGTAATTCAATGAATGAATATAGTACAACGTCTCAAAGTAAACCAGAATATGATTACAATTATTTAACTACAATTATAAATCAAATCAGTCACGATTCAGTTTTTGTTGAAAGGAACTATTATCCTGGAAAACTCGGCGCTATATATAGTAGAGAAAAAACAGAGTTCAAATTATGGGCTCCAACTGCATCACAAGTTGAAATATTAATTTATGATGGTCATTATGGTGTGTTAAAAGAAAATATTGTAATGACGCGGTCAAATGACGACAAGATATTTATCCATACAATTGAAGGAGATAACCATGGGTTAACATATCGTTATCGGTTAACGTTTTTTGATGGGCGAGTGAATACGTCAAATGATCCATATGTGAGAGCTGTGACGGTCAATGGACAGCGCTCAGTTGTCGTTGATTTAGACAGAACGAATCCTGATAACTGGGGAGAAAGAATGCCCGAAATGGATGATATTAGTAAAGCAGTAATTTATGAACTGCATTTACGCGACTTTACTGTAGACTCGGATAGCGGAGTCACTCATAAAGGAAAATTTCTTGGAGCTATTGAAGAAAATGCAACGAATCCCAATGGTTCATCAACGGGTATCGACTACTTAAAAGAATTAGGTGTGACTCATGTGGAGTTTCTCCCATTATTTGATTACCAAACCGTAGATGAGACCGTCGAAAAGCCACGTGAATATAATTGGGGATACGACCCACAAAATTATGGTGCGCCAGAGGGGGCGTATTCAACCAATCCTTATGATCCATTTACGCGAATTAAAGAAATGAAACAAATGATACAAGCCTTCCATGATGCTGGCTTAAGAGTGATTATGGACGTTGTTTATAATCACGTTTATGAAGTGGACGACCATAGTTTCCACCTCACTGTACCGGGTTACTTCTTCCGATATAATGACGTTGGACAGTTTACGAATGGAACGGGTGTCGGAAACGATACAGCTTCAGAACGTTATATGATGCGCAAGTACATTGTTGACAGTGTATCTTATTGGGCTAAAGAATATCAAATCGATGGTTTCCGCTTTGATTTAATGGGAATCCATGACACAACCACTATGAATACCGTGCGAAAAGCGTTGGATGAAATTGATCCAAGTATCTTACTTTTTGGTGAGGGCTGGGATTTATATACACCCTTAAGTGAAAATATGGTAGCCAATCATAATAATGCAGTATTGATGCCAAGAGTCGGCCAATTTAATGATGGACTACGAGAAGCATTAAAAGGAAATGACTTTGAAGCAACAGCTCGAGGCTTTATTAATGGAGCTTGGCATATGGAACAACAAGTCGCTCAAAATGTCTTGGCAGGTGTTGATTTTGGTTCATACAACGATCCTCAACAAGTGATTCAATACGTTGAAGCGCATGACAACTTTACCTTGTATGATAAATTAAGAGCAGCAGATCCAGATTTAGATGAGAATACCATTACGAAACGCCATGAATTAGCGACGACAATTATTCTGTTATCACAAGGAATACCTTTCATTCATGCGGGTCAAGAATTTCTTAGAACAAAAAAAGGCGTCCGAGATAGTTATAATAAACCAGATGAAATTAACAAACTTGAGTGGTTAAGACAAGATGCGTATCGTGAGTCAGTCGAGTTAGTTAAAAACCTTATTAAATTAAGAAATCAAGAACCTTTATTCCATTTATCAACTTATAAAGAGATTAAAGAAAGAATTGAAGTAACTAGAGCAGATTACCAAATTGTTCAATTAACTTATAAAGGAGACGGCTATAAGCTGTTTGTAACCTTTAATGCTCAAGGGAATATGTTAAATGTTCCAGTTAAAAAAGGTGAGTACATTAAAAAAGTGACTAATCGTCGTGTTTATCTTGAAGATGACAATTTAACAGGGGAAATTGATAATATACTTATCGATTCTTACACCACTTTAGTCTTAAAGAAATTCGACTAATCACTCATTTATAGAACAGACCACTACATTTGTTAGATGTATCTTTACAAATATAGTGGTTTTTTTGTGCAGTTTTTAAGACTCATGAAGAATATGTAACCTAAGTTGTTATATCGTTTTACCCTAGAATGTTCGTGTTTTTAAAAGAGATTAAATTGAAAGCGTAAGTAAAAGTGTTTTTTTGGAAAAATTATTACGATTCATTCTGCTACTATGGTATATTTTAAGTATAGATAAACATATTTTATGTGGCAGTGGATAAAGATAATTACCAGTCGTTATATTTCTATATTAGAATTATGAGCGAAGTCATTAAGAAAAGTGTTTGAAAGCTATTAAAGAAAGGGGTAAGATGATGCGATTCAATGATAGAGAAGAAGCAGCAAAGCAATTAACAGAAAAGATAAAGGTGGACGAGCCAAAAAATACAATTGTATTGGCAATGCCACGTGGTGGAGTACCATTAGGACTGACAATAGCCGATGAATTTAATATTCCTTTAGATGTCATCTTAGCCAAAAAGATAGGTCATCCGATGAATTCAGAATTTGCGATTGGAGCGATGGCAGAAGGTGGCGAACCACTAATGAATGACGATATTCACGTGAGTTCGACTTGGTTAGAGAAGCGAGTGAAACAAATTACGGACGAGATTGATCGTCGTCGAGCGATTTATAGCGAAGTGATTGAGAAACAATCATTGACCGACAAACATGTTATCCTAGTTGACGATGGAATTGCGACTGGGCATACAATGTTTGCGGCAATCGAGTCTGTCCGCTCTAAAAAACCACTAAGTATTAGTGTGGCAGTTCCAATTATTCCAGAAGACACTTTCAAAGCTCTTGAAAAAGTCGTTGATAATATTTACTACGTACAAATTCCGGAAGCATTTTTAGGTTCAGTTAGCGCCTATTATGAAAACTTCCCGCAATTAGATGACTACAAAGTCGAACAATTATTAGGCAATCAATCTATTTAATTAATAAAGCATCCCTTTCTAAATATAGATTGGGATGCTTATGTTTACAAACATTCTAATACGTGTTAGATTAAGTTGGGGCAGATTTAATAAATATAAAGGGCGGTATAAAAGTTGGAAGATAAGACAGTTCAGTTATTTAAAGACGCAATGGCAAATTACCCCTCAGGCGTTGTGATTGTTACGACGACAAATGATGAAGGACTCCCTGTGGGCATTGCTGCTAACTCTTTCACATCACTTTCGATAGACCCGCTATTAGTATTATGGTCAATCGGTAATAAGTCATCATCTTATGATATATTCAATCATAGCAAGCAATTTGCTGTTCATTTATTAGCTGGAAGCCAACCGGAACTTGTAAATATTTTTTCGCGCAAAGATATTGATCGCTTCGCACAGATTGAGTGGAGCTTTTCAGAAAGTGGCTTACCTATTATTGAAGGCGCTTATGCGACGTTTGAATGCGATACCTTTGAAACAATAGTGGCGGGCGACCATGCGATTATTACCGGAAGCGTCAAGCACATCACAACAAATATTCAAAATCCATTGCTATATCACCAAAGAAGAGTCGGACCGTTACCACTCACATTTCATGGAAATATATAGATAGACACCTCGAGTTACTTAAACGTTTCTCGAGTTTTTTGTCGACCTCTGAATTAATTGACTGAAATTAAATAGATTTAAAATGTTGGTAATACTATATTGTTAAGGTTATCAGCTTAAATAAATAAAAAATATTTTGACAAATGGCCTTCTATAAGATAAAGTAATATAGCTTTTAGAAAATAATTAAAAGGAGTATAAACATACAGGATAGCGCCAGGCCTTAAATATAAGGTGACGAGGATTGAACTTATCGAGATTTCGGCGGATGGTTCAAGGTAGTGTAATCTTTAGAGTTAATAAAAACCATTGTGTAAATATTGGTACAGAGATTAACTTACACACCTAAAAGCAAAATAATTAGGTGAAAAGAGGAAATAAATCAATGTGTGGAATTGTAGGATTTATTGGAGAAGGTAACGTACAAGAAGTTTTAATTGGTGGTTTAGAAAAATTAGAATACCGTGGATATGATTCAGCAGGAATTTTTGTTGTTGATAAAGAAGCCAATGGGCATCTATTTAAAGAAGAAGGTCGCATTGCGAAATTAAAAAGCGAAGTCAACTTTGATTTACAATCTGTAGTTGGAATTGGACATACACGTTGGGCTACTCATGGACCAGCAGCAACTTATAACGCTCATCCACATCGCTCAGCCAACCAACGATTTGTTCTTGTTCATAACGGTGTTATTGAGAATTATAAAGAGATTAAGGAAGAATATTTACAAGGTGTTGAATTATCTTCTGATACAGATACTGAAGTGGCGGTTGCTTTAATTGAATATTTTGTAGAAGCGGAAGAATTATCAACGAAAGAAGCCTTTAAAAAAGCTCTATCAGTGATCAAAGGTTCGTATGCTTTTGGTTTAGTAGATCAATTAGATCCAAACGTTCTTTATGCTGCTAAAAATAAAAGTCCTTTATTGATTGGTAAAGGTGATGGCTTCAATGTCATCGTCTCAGATGCGATGGCAGCCATTGAACATACAAATGAGTATATCGAAATTAAAGATAATGAAATGATCACAATTACTCAAGATAACGTAATCATCGAAGACGTTGAAGGTAATGTTATTGAGCGTGAGTCATATATTGCCGAATTAGATGCCAATGATTTAGAAAAAGGTGCTTATCCTTTCTATATGATTAAAGAAATTGATGAACAACCTGCAGTATTACGCCGTTTGGTTCAAGAATATCAAAATGACCAGCACGAGTTTGAAATCGATACAGATTTAACAGATGACTTGTTAAACAGTGACCGTGTGTACGTTATCGCTGCAGGTACAAGTTATAATGCGGGTTGGGCAAGTAAAGCCATCATGGAAAAAGTAGCTAAAATCCCAACTGAAGTACATTTAGCAAGTGAATTTGCTTACGATATTCCATTACTAAGCGAAAAACCGTTCTTTATCTTCTTAACTCAAAGTGGTGAGACGGCAGATAGTCGCCAGGCCTTAGTGAAAGTGAATGAATTAGGTCATCCATCATTAACAATTACAAATGTTAAAGGATCTACACTTTCACGTGAAGCAAGTCATACTTTATTACTTCATGCTGGGCCTGAAATTGCAGTTGCTTCAACAAAAGCTTATACTGCTCAAATTACAGTGATGGCAATTTTAGCGGATGCGCTTCGTGCATTAAAATCTGAAGAAGCATCGTTTGATATGGCTAAAGAAATTGGTCTTGCAGCTTCAGCAATGGAATCAATCTTATCAGAACGCGATGATATAAAAACTTGGGTTGACTCAAACTTAATGGAAACACGTAATGCTTTCTATATTGGACGTACTGCAGATTATTACGTAGCGATGGAAGCGGCTTTGAAATTAAAAGAAATTTCTTATATCCAAACTGAAGCATTTGCCTCAGGAGAATTAAAACATGGTACCATTGCTTTAATCGAAGAAGGTACACCAGTCATTGCTTTGATTAGTGGCGAACTAACTTCAGCTCATACTCGCGGTAATATCGAAGAAGTAAAAGCTCGTGGAGCGAATACGATGGTGATTTCAACACATGCTTTATCTAGAGAAGATGATCAATTCATTGTTTCTAACTTGAACGAGTTATTAGCACCGCTAGTTATGGTGGTTGTAACACAGATGATTGCATACTATACAGCCTTAGGTCGCGGTCTAGATGTGGATAAACCACGTAACCTTGCTAAAAGTGTAACAGTTGAATAAGCTTTATTTAAGTAAACCTTAATAATCATTGCTAAAGGCCTGTATAATAGGTACAATAAGAGACAGTGTGTAAAATATTGTATTGTACTGGAGATATGGATTTGGAAAAAGAAAAAAATGTATTATTTAGTGAGATTACTGCAAACCCGGCACCTTTAGGGTTAATGGGCTTTGGTATGACAACAATACTGTTGAACATTCATAATGCAGGATTCTTTCCACTAGATTCAATGATCCTAGCTATGGGAATTTTTTACGGTGGTACGGCACAAGTTGTTGCGGGTATTATGGAATTTAAGAAGAATAATACATTTGGAACGACAGCTTTCACTTCATACGGATTTTTTTGGATGGCTTTAGCAGCTCTGAACATCCTTTCAGAAATGGGATATGGAGTACCAGCTAATTCACTTTCAATGGCTGCATTTTTATTTATGTGGGGCTTCTTCACATTGTTTATGTTTATCGCTACTTTACGCATCTCAAAAGCATTACAAGTAGTCTTTGGAACATTGACACTTTTATTCTTCTTATTGGCAATCGGTAACTTTACCGGATCGACTTTAATCTTAATAATCGCAGGTTATGAAGGAATCATTTGTGGATTTACTGCAATTTATGCAGCAATGGCACAAGTAATTAATGAAACATATGGTAAAGTCGTATTACCAATTGGCGAAGTACAATAAGTAATTAAGTTTATAATTGGGCTACTTTTGATCAGTAATTTACTGATTCAAGGTAGCCTTTTTCGCATTATTTCGAACAATATAATGAAAGGGATTTCTCTCGACATCCCCATTCATTATACACTTTGAACAGATAGTCACTTTGTCAATTTTAAAGGAGCACATTGTAATGAGGCAATTAGTTTCAGCTCTATGGTTTGATAAGGAAGCAGAAGAAGCGGGTAATTTTTATACGTCGATATCTGAAAATTCAAGGATTATACGCAGAGAAACTTTTAAAGATACACTTATTGGTGATTATGAATCTATGGATTTTGAATTGAAAATTTATCATTTGAAGCATTTAATGATAGTGAACACGCTGGTTTTAACTCATCAATATCGATCATGGATTCGATGGATACAGCTAAAGAAGTTGATGCTTTATATGCGAAGTTATCCGTCGGTGGTGTTGATCTAATACCGTTAGATAGTTGTCCTTATAGGGAACGTTATGCCTGGGTTCAGGACAAGTACGGTGTGACATGACAAATTATGGTTGATGAAAATAGTGCGGTAAATCAAAAGCTCAAGTTAAATTTATTATTTAGTGGTGAGAGTTGTTGAAAGGCAGAAGATGCTTTAAATTATTATCATGAAGTTTTTAACCAATCAGAAATCGAAGCGGTATCTTATTATAATGAAGACGAAGCCGAAGATATCCACGAAAAAGTAAATTATAGTGAATTGTATATTAATGGTCAAAAGTTAACTCTGATGGATCATGGAATGGGCAGCGGCTTTAATTTCAATGAAGCTTATTCATTGATGATTCTGTGCGGTTCACAAGCGAAAGTCGATTATTACTGGGATAAACTATCCCATGATTCAGACTTCGAGCAATGTGGTTGGTTGAAAGACCAATTCGGTGTCCAGTGGCAAATAATGCCTGTGAGGTTTTATGAACTGATGAAAAATGGTTCAGAAGCAGAGCATTGGCGGGTCACACAAACGATGTTAAATATGAAAAAACTCGATATCGAAGCATTAGAATATACAATGTATGAGTTGAGTTAAGAAAAAGTGTTTTTCCAATTTGAGAAATTACCTTTGCTTGGTAGATAATTCACCGATAACACTCACACGTACTTCATCATCAATTTATTCTTTTTCGCCTGGAGTACCTTCGATTGAACCAAATGGCATTTGTGCAACCAGTTCGTATGAAGCAGGCAAGTTGAACATTTCTTTAACTGATTTATCAAAGCCTTGTTCAAAACCAATATTCATATGTTGTAAGCTAGCTCCTAAGTTTAATTCAGCTAAAGTAACCCACATTGAGAATTGCATATTTGCATCGTTATGAATTTTTTAGGTATCTGCACGAACACCTTCACCTAGACCAGCTTTAACTGCATTACGGTCTTCGAAGAAGAAGATTGTAACTACTGCGCCTTTAGCACCTTCCATAACACCTGAGAATATATCCCACATCGCACTTTGCATAACATCTTTTTGAACTTCTAAGATATGGTCCCAGAATTTTATCGTTTTCTTCACCAAATAATACAACTAAACGAGTTGTTTGACTGTTACTTGCAGAAGGAGTTTCTCTTGCTACTTCGTGAAAGCGACTAATAATTTCCTCTTTTGTTAAATCTGTTTGAATCAAAGATATCGATATTAGAATATTAATTGAAAATATTAAACTCGAATTCAACATAAAATCTAATATTAGGTTATGATAGCTATTTTGTTAACTTTATTTCATACGTTTCTAAATTTCAAAAACTTACGTATAATTTTTTTGAATTCATTTTTTAGTATTATAATGAAAGGATAATATTATAATTAAATAAAAAAATACTCCCTCTCGGGAGTATTTCATTGCTATAAACTATTTAGGTTGGAAGTATAGAACAAAACTTCCTTTAAAGTAATTCACAAAATAATTTATGTGTTCATTATAATCAAAATTCTCTTCAGCATAAGTTACTGCACTGTTAACTGTTGGAAAATATTTTTTCACTAAAGTCATGCCAGGCATATAAGCAAGGTCACCAGGTTTGGGTGCAACAAATTCAGGCGTTTCTGGATCTTCATCAGAACCATCTGGGATGAGTAATACGTCCCCGATTTGTAGGTTGTTGTTTGTTAGACTGTTCGCATCTTTAATCGCTTCTATAGTTGTCCCAAAATGTTGTGCGATTTTGTATAAGTAATCTCCTGCTTGAACTGTGTAGTAAGTTTCAGATGGTGTTTCTTCGTCGTCATCATCATCTTCTTCAGAACCGTCAGGGATAAGTAATACATCGCCAATTTGTAGGTTGTTGTTAGTTAAATCGTTCGCATCTTTAATCGCTTCGACAGTCGTTCCAAATTGTTGCGCGATTTTGTATAAATAATCTCCCGCTTGAACAGTGTAGTAAGTTTCAGACGGCGTTTCTTCTTCGTCGTCATTTTCTTCAGAACCGTCAGGGATAAGTAATACATCGCCAATTTGTAGGTTGTTGTTAATTAATTCGTTCGCATCTTTAATCGCTTCGACAGTCGTTCCGAATTGTTGCGCGATTTTGTAAAGGTAATCTCCTGCTTGAACAGTGTAGTAAGTTTCAGACGGCGTTTCTTCATCGTC
>NZ_JBGQQX010000066.1:0-10370 GCF_045528525.1 Ruoffia sp. FAM 26255
GTTCTTTCATGGTAAGATGTGTGTAGGCCATTTGTGGTCACTCTCCTAATTTTCGTGGTTGGAAATTTATTTTGAGTGTACCACAAATGGTTTATTTATTTTTCTAGCTTAATTTTACAATTCAAGTTTTATAAAAGAAATAACTTTATATATTACAAGGAGAATAGTGATGCTCGTCTATATAAAAGATGAGATAGTAGATTGAGTATATAATGCCTAACTAGTATAAAAATTCCTCAAAAAATACATCGATCCATTAGAGAGCAAATCTCTATGAATCGATGTATTTTATTTATTAATATTCAGTTGGGTTATCTTGGCGTTGTCTTTTTTGCTCATTGGAGATAGCTAATAATTTATCACGTAGGTCATTTTCCATCTCAAGCAATTCTTGCTCTGCCAAACGGCGTTGTTGACGGCCTGTTTGTTGAATCTCTAATGTCTCTTCTAAAGTACTAATTAGATTGCTTTGCGTTTTGCGTAAGGTATCGATATCGATGACACCACGTTCTGCTTCACGAGCAATGTCGACAGTGCTTTGTTTCAACATTTCAGAATTCTTAAGTAACAAGTTGTTCGTTGTCTCAGACACTTGGCGTTGTGATGTGGCCGCGTTTTGTTGTCTAAGTAAGGCTAGGGCAATTGTAATTTGGTTCTCCCAAAGGGGGATAGCAGTATGGACTGAAACTTGAATCTTTTCAGCAAGCACTTGATTCGTATTTTGAATCATACGAATTTGTGGCGCTTGTTGAATAGTCATTTGTCGCGTCAGTCGTAAATCATGTGTTCGCTTATCCAAGCGGTCTAAGAATTGATTTAAGTCGTTCACTTTTTGGACTTCCATTTGATCTTGAGACTGACGCGCTTTTTCAATCGCTGCTGGAATGACTTCGCTTTGAAGCTGTTCCATCTTAACTTCTCCGGCAGCAATATAGACATTTAAAGCATCAAAGTAATCTTTATTTTTATTATAGAATTGTTCTAACATCTGATTGTCATTTAACAATTCCGTTTTTTCGCGTTCTAGGCGAATAGCCACTCGGTCAATTTGACTCCCAATTTGTTGGTAACGCATTTGAGTTTCAGTAATTGAACTCTTCACTCGTTTGAATACACGTTGGAAGATGTTTGGTTCAGCCGTTAGTTGACGTGGGTCAGATTCTTGTAGCTTAGTCATTAACTCTGTAAGAACATCACCAACTTCTCCCGTATCCTTTAATTGGACTTGTTGAAGGATCGAGCGAGAAAATTCACTTAATTTTTTCTGTGCATTTGAACCATAAGCTATGATGGCACCCATGTTCGCTTCATCAATTTGTTTAGCTAAGTCTTGTGCTTGTTTTTGGCGATGCTCTGGCAAACGTTCGATTAACTTTTCATTGGATACTTGACGTTTAGCAAGCATTTCTTGATCAGCTAAATCTTTTTCTAGCGTTTGCTCGATAGTTTCATCGAAGGGATTGTCAAGTAATTCATCAAATTCAGATGATTCTTGTTGCGTTGGTTGAACGGGTTCATTGATAGAACCGTGTTCTTGTTCTAATAGTTCGTCGAATAAGTCTTTTTCTTCAGTCATATTTTTCTACTCCTTCGTCTCGATGTCATCATCTTTGTCCATATTATTCCAATCTTCTAATATTTCATCAACCGATTTAGATGGATCATTTGTTTGCTGGCGATTTAAAGTACGGTTAGCTAAATTAATCTCGTCATCTAAATCTTGATAAGTCGCCTTGTGGAAGCTAATATAATCTTCAGTTAAGCGTTCAGCTAATTCTTCAATCGTCTGAGCACTTTTTTCTAGAATCAGATACGTTTGTTTGTTCTTAGCAATGTGTTCGCTCACTTCATTGTATTTCTCAGTTAAATCATCTAAGGAAGGGAGAATACGGTATATAACATCTCCGGCTTCACTGAAGCGTTTAGGTTCTTTGACAATATCTTGAAAGAATTGCTTACTTATTTCAATCGTATTGTGTCTAACATCAATGGCACGTAATTTAGCAGTAGCGTTCATTTGTTTTTCAATCGAGATAATATGTTCGCGTGCTTGGGCTAATTGTTCTCTAAAGTATGAAATTTCTTCATCAGATAAACCAGCTTCTTGATAATGTTGAATTTTATCTGTTGCTTTAGATCTAGAAAAAGGGTTTTTGGTAAATGATTTTGGCTGATTCACAAATATCTTATCAATGATAAAAGTCATAACTCCAAACCCAAAAAGGGTGGTTAGACATAAGATAAAGAGTAATATTATATTATTTATCATATGATAATCAACCTCAAAAATCGCATTAAGACCTGCCCCCGCAAGACTTAAAAGCGAAAATAAATAGACAATGGTTTGTAAAAGATGGGGATTGTCATTAGTTTGATGGTTATATAGACGTGATAATGTTGAAATTGAACCAAGGGTCATAACGATGACGATGGTTAGGTAAATAAGTGAGTATGGTAAAAATGTTGAGTCGGATAGCAGTATCCCAAGGAATAGTAAAATTACAATAATCATGGGAACATTTCTGCGCTTACGACTTGATTTATTTGTATGTGGTCGTTTCATAATTAATCCTCCATTTAATTTTTTTCTTTTTCATGTTCATCTTAACTAAAGTTTATCATAGAGCATTGAATCATTTATCGGACTAGAGACCCATATTTAAATATTGGGCATATAAATTTAACCGAAAAGTCATGCATTACACACAGAACTTGTCTATACTTACAGTTAGAGAAGAATGAAAAGTGGATTGAAGTCTTTACTTGTATTATACAGGAAGAGGCGCTACAATTTGTCTTATATTTATTAGGAGGTACATGATGTATTCGAATCCAGAACATATCCCATTCTTACAAGATGAAGCTTTAAAAGAAAGTGAATTAATCTATGATGGGGCAATCTTACAATTATATCGAAATCAAATCGAATTAGAGAACGGGCAACTTGCTTACCGTGAATTAATTAATCATCAATCAGCGGTCGGTATTTTAGCGATCACACCGCGTGATACTGCAATACTTGTGAAGCAATATCGACCTGCAGTGGTTGATCACATTATTGAGATACCTGCGGGTTTAAGAGATTTTATTGAGGGTAAAGAAGAAGATGCACTCCTAGCAGCTAAACGTGAACTTGAAGAAGAGACAGGCTATCAGGCGAACGATTGGACGGAGTTAGGTAGTTATTATGTGTCTCCAGGCTTTATTAATGAAAAGGTAACCGTATTTGTTGCGGAAGGCTTAATTAAAGTCGAAAATCCACTTGCTCAAGATGAGGACGAACAGATTGAATTAGTTGAATATACTCGTCAAGAAGTGAAGACTATGCTAGATAATGATGAAGTGAGGGATATGAAGACTGCACTTGCTTTAAATTACTGGCTATATCAAAAGGGTGAATAAAATGTTTAATAGAAAACGAAATAGTGCTTATGAAGATTATTTAGATTATGATAATAATCAAGAAGAAGAGCTGGAATTTGATGAAACACGTGAATATCAGATTAATCCAGATGAAACATATGAGGAGAATCTGTGGCCAAGTGAAGAGGATTACTCCTATTATCAAGAGCAACAAGATGACTTCAATCCTGAATATGAAACAAGAAGTCAAAGATATGCAAATGATGAACAAGAAATTCCATATGAAACAAATTATGAAAGTGAAATACCAGAGGAATATACAGAAGAGAATGACGAGCAAGAAGCAACAAGAACGAGTCAAAACAATGCAATGCCAAGACGTGCGAAGTATAATGCACGGATCGATCGCTTCTTAAACAATGGTATTATCATTGTTGGCGTATTATTAATTATCGTGTTAGTCATTGCATTCTTACTATAAAATACATAAAAGAAAGAGGAATAATTATGATTATTGGGCTAATTGGAGCGATGGAAGAAGAAATTCGCGAGTTAAAAAAATCTATTACAAATCAAGAACACACTGAGCAATTCGGTGTAGAATTTATTAAAGGTAATTTGGAAGGCAAAGAAGTTGTTCTCGTATTATCAGGGATTGGGAAAGTAAACGTAACAATCACAGTGACATTATTAAAACAATTATTTAATGTGACACATATTATTAATACAGGGTCAGCTGGAGCACTGGACTCTGCTTTAGAAGTCGGAGATATTGTGATTGCCCATTCATTAACTTATCATGATGTCGATGTAACCGGCTTTAATTATGAGCTTGGACAAATGGCTGGAATGCCAGCGCAATATTATCCAGATACTGAAATGGTAAGAATAGCTCAAAATGCATGTCGTGAAATTGGCTTAGAACCTTATATCGGACAAATTGTTTCAGGTGATCAATTTGTTTCAACACAAGAACAAAAGTCAGAAATATTAAATAATTTCCCGTTAGCTCGAGCGGCTGAAATGGAATCTACTGCGATTGCTCAAGCAGCATATGTTATGGGAGTCCCATTTGTTATTATTCGTGCGATTTCAGATTCAGCTAATGATGAAGCTTCAGTTACATTCGATGAATTCATTGTTACTGCAGGTAAAGTATCTGCCACAATGGTGATGGCAACTGTTGCAGCCTTATAATTTACAATGTAAGGACGATGCCTCCTAAGAAATTAGGGGGGATTTTTTTGTGGTTAGAAGACAAAATCAGTAACTTTTATTAGAATTAAATTAAAACACTTGACTTGTTTGATTATATATCTTATTATAAACTCATAAATAAAACAGATTGTTTCAAAGGACGAAGAGATAGGCAAGGTTATGAAAGAGAATTTGCGGTAGCTGAGAAGCAAAGCATAGCCCCCTATGAAGACACACCCTTTGTATAATAATCAAGGTTGACCCTTTATCGTCAAAGTAATTCTATTACTTGCTGAGATAATTATTGCGAAATAATTATAAAAAAAGGTGGGACCACGTCGTAGACGTCCTTTAATCCGATTGGATTAAAGGACGTCTTTTGTTGCTTTGATTTATAAAAAGGAGATAAGAAAATGAAAAAATTTGTATCAAAAATTAGTATGGTATTTGTCGCTCTATTGTTATTATTATCCGTTTCAAAGCCAAGTTTTGCACAAGAAATAAATAAAGATGAAGGGGTAGTCATTGGTTTCGATGACACTTTTGCCCCTTTTGGTTTCAAGAATGAAGCAGGAGAGAATGTTGGTTTTGATATTGATTTAGCCAATGAAATTCTAGGTCGTCTGGATGTTGAATATTCTTTCCAACCTATTGACTGGAGTATGAAAGAAACAGAGTTAAACACTGGAAACATTGATATGATCTGGAACGGTTATTCAGTTACACCACAACGTGAAGAAGTTGTCCTATTCTCAGAGCCATATATTCAAAACCGTCAAGTGATTATTGTTAAAGCGGATAGTGATATTCAATCCAAAGAAGATTTTGCAGGTAGATTAATCGCAACTCAAGAGCAATCTGCTTCACTAGAAGCGATTATGAATGAAGCTGACTTTGCCGAAGCACTAGATGGCGCTCAACCAGTCACCTATCCAACGTTTGTAGAAGTATTTAGTGACTTAGATAATGGCCGGGTAGAAGGTATTGTTGTTGATGAATTATTAGCAACTTACTTCCTAGAGCAAAATGGGACGGCAGATCAATATCGAATTTTAGAAGAAAACTTTGGTGAAGAAGACTATGCTGTCGGTTTCCGTAAATCAGATGAAGCGTTTGTTGAAGAGTTTAATGCCGTGTTAGCAGAAATTATTGAAGATGACACATTTACAGAAATTAAATCACAATGGTTTAGTGATGTAGATAGCGAATAATATAACTAATGAGTAAGCTATAAGGAGCGAAAAGAAATGAACTTATCAATGTTACAACCCCTATATAATGGTTTCGTTACAACCTTTCAATTTTTCATATTCACGCTAATATTAAGTATTCCCCTAGGGTTAATAATTGCCTTATTAGCGCAGAGATTTTCGAAAACATTAGGGTTAATAGTGAATGGGTACGTTTATCTTTTTCGCGGGACGCCTTTATTGCTTCAAATGATGTTTATGTTCTTTGGTCTTCCATTTATTGGCATAGTATCGGGGCGGTTTGAAGCCGCCCTCATTACTTTAGTCTTAAATTATACCGCTTATTTTGTTGAGATTTTTAGAGGTGGGTTAAATGCCATACCTAAAGGGCAGTACGAAGCCTTACAAGTTCTTTCAATCAATCGCTTCAATGGTTTAAAAAACGTCATATTTCCACAATTATGGAAAATCGTTATGCCATCCGTAGGGAATGAAGTCATTAGTTTGATTAAAGATACATCATTAATCCATATTCTTGGTTTAGAAGAATTATTAAAAGTAGGTCGAACGATGTCGAATCAACAAGCCAGTTTAATGCCATTTGTTTATGTAGCAATTATTTATTTATTATTTACAGGTGTGACAACATTGGTGTTGAGATTTATCGAAAGACGCATCGAAGCTTAAAATTAAAAAGATATTAAAATCATTGACTTTAACGTTGGTTTCTTTTACCATATTCTTAATAATAATTTATTTATGGATAGGTTTTAAAGATGGATTCCTTCATGAAAGAGAGTTTGCGGTAGCTGGAAAGCAAATCATGAAGCCATACTCACACACACCCTATCACAAAACATAAAACGTTTGACGCGTTATCGTCTCACTTTTGCTCATGTAGCATAAGTGATTAAGTTAATTACCGTGAGGTAATTATAAATGAAGGTGGAACCACGTCTCGACGTCCTTTGCTCCCAAACAGAGTGAAGGGCGTTTTTAATTTGTTTAAAGGAGTTTGAAAATGAAAAAATGGCTTAATTTATTAATACTTAGTATGTTGGTATTTGTACCCATCCAAGCAGCAGCTCAATCGGATATAACAATCCAACCTGGTGAGACAGTTACAGTTGGACTCGATTCAACTTTCGCACCTTATGGGTTTATAGATGATGGTGAATATACAGGCTTTGACATTGAATTAGCTGAAGAAGTCTTTGACAACATGGGGGTTGATTATGAATTCCAATCCATTGACTGGTCAATGAAAGAAGCAGAACTGAATAACGGAAATATTGATATGATCTGGAACGGTTATTCAAAAACACCTGAGAGAGAAGAATTAGTACTTTTCTCTGATAATTATGTCGAAGGTCGCGTCGGTGTATTAGTTAAGAATGATAGTGAGATTCAAACGATTGCAGATTTAGAAGGTAAGAAAGTTGCGACTCAAGAAGGATCCTCTCAATTAGAAGCAATCAGACAACAACCAGGCTTAGAAGAATCATTAGATGACGGTCGAGTGATTACTTTCTCTTCTTTTAATGAAGTCCTTCAAGAATTAGCTACAGGTCGGGTGGATGCGATTGTGGTTGCAGAATTAGTGACAAGATATTATTTCTCACAAAACGGTCAAGCAGGCGACTACCGCATGTTAGATGAAGACTTTGGAATAACTGAAACAGCCGTAGGTTTCAGACAAAATGAAACAGCCTTTGTTGAAGACTTTAATGTCGCTTTAAATGAGGTATTAAATAGTGAAGCTTATGAAGAAATAGAAAATCGTTGGTTCGCTGAATTAGGAGGCGATGAGTCTGCTGAAGAAGCAAATATGCTTGCACCATTATTGGATGCAGCCAAAACAACTTTACTCGTATTCTTTGTTGTTTTAATTGTCAGTATTCCACTTGGTTTGATTATCGCCTTATTAGAACAACGCGCACCAGCTTGGATAAAAGCAATCATCCAAGTATATGTATACGTCTTTAGGGGGTCGCCATTACTTCTTCAATTAATGGTTGTATATTTCGGCTTACCGTTTTTAGGTATTACACTAGACCGTGTGCCTGCAGCCTTAGCGACTATGATCATAAACTACGCTGCTTATCTAGTGGAGATTTTCCGAGGGGGCTTAAATGCCATTCCTCAAGGTCAGTACGAATCATTAAAAGTATTATCTATTAATAAACTAACCGGATATCGTCGAGTGATTCTCCCACAACTATGGAAAGTAGTAATGCCTTCCGTAGGTAATGAAGTCATCAGTTTAGTAAAAGACACATCACTTATTTATATTCTTGGTTTAGACGAATTACTAAAAGTAGGACGTTCATTATCTAATCAGTACGCAAGTATGATGCCATACTTATATGTCGGTGTGATTTACTTAGCTTTAACAGGGATTGTCACAATCGTATTAAATCAAATTGAGAAGAGAATTGACTATTAGGAGGATTACAAATGAGTTTAATCGTAAAGGACGTTAGTAAACAGTTCGGGAACAATGTCGTAATTAGTAATTATAGTATGGAAGTTGCCCCAGGAGAAATTACAGTCATTCTAGGGGAGTCGGGAAGCGGGAAGACAACATTACTACGTATGATCAATCACCTAGAAGAAGTTGATAAAGGTTCTATCTCGATTGATGATACTTACTTAGTTAAAGACGGAGAATATCAAGATAATCAATCCATTAAAGATTATCAATACAAGATCGGACTTGTATTCCAAGATTATCAATTATTCCCAAACTTAAGTGTGACTGAGAATTTATTATTAGCACCACTTTCGAATAAATTTGCTGACAAAGCAGTTTTAGAAGAAAGAGCGGCTTCATTGTTGGAACAAATGGGTGTCGGAGACAAAGGGGATTCTAAACCGAGCCAGTTATCAGGTGGACAAAAGCAACGTGTTGCGATTGCGCGAGCGATGATGATGAATCCAAGCTTACTTTGCTTCGATGAACCAACCTCTGCCTTAGATGAGAAAACTGTCGGTAAAATTGCGGAATTAATTACTCAACTATCTAATCAAGGGATTATGATTTTGATTATTACCCATGATAATGAATTAGTAAAATTATTAGGAGACGCAAGAGTGATTCGAACGACAGAATTTATCAAATAATGCTTGCTTTTGATACACCTGTTTGGTACACTAGCTCTTGTGTAAAATAATGCAGCGTTAAAACAGAAAGCGCGTCAACATTCTAAAACCTAATGAAATAAGTAGGGCATCGAGTAACCGCGGCTGCTAATGGTGAAAGTGAAAAGCGGAATGCACGCATTCGAGTTTTAAACAGAATTATTTTACTCCAAAAAAACTTATTGGAGGAATTAAATTATGTCAAGATATACAGGACCATCATGGAAATTATCACGTCGTTTAGGAATCTCTTTAACTGAAACAGGGAAAGAAATCGCAAAACGTAACTACGCACCAGGACAACACGGGAACAACTCTCGTAGAAAAATCTCTGAGTACGGATCTCAATTACAAGAGAAACAAAAATTACGTTTCATGTACGGATTAAACGAACGTCAATTCGCAACATTATACCTACGTGCAGGTAAAATGGAAGGAAAACACGGTGAGAACTTCATGGTGTTATTAGAAACTCGTTTAGATAACTTAGTATACCGTTTAGGATTTGCTAATACACGTCGTCAAGCACGTCAATTAGTTAACCACGGTCACGTTACTGTAGATGGTAAACGTGTTGATATTCCATCATACTTAGTATCACCAGACCAAGTGATTGGTTTACGTGAAAAATCTCAAGAATTAGCATTAATCAAAAACAACTTAGAAAACGTTGTTTCTCGTTTAGACTTCATCTCATATGACGAAAACTCTAAAGAAGGTACTTTAACTCGTTTACCAGAACGTAGCGAATTAAATGCTGAAATTGATGAGTCATTAGTTGTTGAGTACTACAACAAATTAGGCTAATCTTTAGTAAAGATTTAATAACACAGAGTAATTTATATAACGGGTGTCAGTTTAGAGCTTATTCTAAACGGCACTCGTTATTTTCTGTCATAGGGTATAATAATAGGCTTACTTATTGCTTAAATTGAATGGATTCTTAAAAAAGACAATCGAATATTAAAAAAGACAAAAAATATCAGGACCACAAAAGTGATCCTGATATTTAAATTATTAGTATATATTATTCTGGAGCATCTGGAACTTCAATGTCTCCGTCTATAATTTGTTGTTTGTAATCTTCGATGACTTCTAATGATTCATCGGTTAATCTTCCTTCTGCGATACCTACACCATCGTTAGCAAGGTTAAACCATTGGATGCCAGGTTCAAAGCCTTCTTCCATCATAGTATTACTGAAAGAGTGAATGGCATTCCCAGTGTTCTTTAAAGTAGAAGTTAAGTTGATATTGCGAGTTTCACCATCAATATCTACTTCACCTTCAGCACTTTGGTCTAAATCAACACCGATGACCCATAAATCTCGGTCAGGTTCAATACTTACTAAGTTTTGAATTTACCCAAAATTTTACGATATCGCATACCATAATAAAAGCCCGAGACATTCGCATGTGGAAAACATGGAAGCCTCAGGCTTTTTAACTATCCACAGCCTAAATCTGTGGACTCTTTTCG
>NZ_JBGQQX010000067.1:0-10144 GCF_045528525.1 Ruoffia sp. FAM 26255
AGAAGGTTCATTTAGTTAAAATCTACTTCGAGAACTCACTATTTTGTAGAAAAATTCCCAATTTTTCCAAGAACGATTAATTTATTCAAGAAACCAGCTTAAATTATAGAGCTATGAATTATTCAGGTATATTGGGTTGCTATTCACAAGTAAATTTACAACAAGAATAATTATTTCATTTACAGAATTCGCTTTTTAATACAAAGAATGTTATACTAATTAATACGCGAAAGATATTTTTTATGCAAGAATTTAATTTGTTTTGATGAAATTTAATCAAACTGGCGTAACTAAAGGGTTACAAGGATATATTAGAGGTTATGGGAATATATCGTTTAAATGAGAAAGAATTAATTTTAAGTAATAGTTACAAGAAAGAACTTTAGAATAATAATATTGAATAGTTAGGTAGCCTTCTCTTTATTGAGAGGGCTATTGTCTATTTAACAGATTGTTTAGACAAAAAAAGCAAAGTGGCTAGTTAGCACACTTTGCTTTTTTTCTTATACTTTTCCTTGTAAAGATTGCAGGCGGTACATATCGTAATATGTTCCTTCTAATTTAATCAGTTCATCATGATGACCTTGTTCGATAACACGGCCTTTGTGCAGAACGTAGATTTTGTCAGCATCTTTGATTGTTGAAAGTCGGTGGGCAATGACAATTAATGTCGCTTGCTCTCGAATCTTTTCAAGACTTTGTTGTATATACTGCTCCGTCTCCGTATCAATATTGGCCGTAGCTTCGTCTAAAATTAAAATTCGCGGATTTCGAATAATCGTACGTGCAATATTAATTAACTGCTTCTGACCAGCTGATAGTGAAGTTCCCCCCTCACTGATGTGAGAACGATAACCATCTTCCATTGATTTAATAAAGTGATCTGCTCCAGTAAATTCTGCAGCTTCTCTCACTTCTTCATCTGAATAGTTTCCATGTAAACGAATATTGTCATAGAAATTACCATAGAACATGAACGCATCTTGTTGGACTAAGCCGATTTGAGAGCGAATACTTCGTTTGGTGTAACCACGAATATCTTCTTTATCAACGGAAATTAATCCTTGTTGGTATTCGTAGAATCGCATTAACAGATTAATGATTGTACTCTTTCCAGATCCGGTATGACCAACAATCGCAATCATTTCTCCCGGAGACACTTCTAAATCGATATCTTTCAATACAACATTTTTACCATCATACGAGAAATACAAATCATCAATGTTAATCTGACCATCAATCAATGAATCCACTGCATTCGCATTTGGTTGAGGTTCTGTATTCTCATTTGCTAGTAAAGCCATCCCGCGAGAGGCTGAAACTAGCCCATCTTGGTAAATACTCAAGCTGTCTAACATCCCTCCAATTGGATGGAAGAATGACTTAGAATAAGACGTAAAAGCGTAAATAATCCCAATATCAACGACTGAACCCGAAAGTAATTGCGCAGCAAAGATCCAGATGACAATGACCAACACAATTTGTTCAATAAGGTTAATGGCAGGCATTAATAGCACAGCATTCATCTTGAACATATTAGTTCTAGCCACTAAGTATTCCTGGTTTACTTCATCGAATTCTTCTTTCATTCGCTGGGTCTGATTGAATTGTTGAATGAGCCACATCCCCATTGTTGACTCACTTAAGCGCGCATTCACCTTACTTAACGCTTGGCGCATACGACGGTAGATGACAGTACTAATCTTTTGGTAGACGTATATCAAGATGAATATGACGGGGATAAAGGCCATGAAGACCCAAGACATCGATACACTAAGTGAAAACATCGCTACCGCAATCATCGTTGCATTAATAAAACCATCGAAAAATGTTAAAAACACATTCCAAAATTCTTTAATTGTCTCGGTATCATTCGTCACACGTGAGACAACTTCACCATTAGGTGTTTTGTTAAAGTAATCTAAACTTAATTTCCCTAATTTGTGGTACAAATTATTTCGCATATTCGCTACCGTATGCTCGGATGCTAATTTAAAAGTGTAATCTTTAACGTAGACAATGACCATTCTTAAAAGTAATAAAACAAGGTACGTTCCAGCTACTTGTAAAGTAATTTGGATTGTTGCTGAACTTGTCGATAAGTACTCATCAATATATTGTTGAATAATAATAGGTAAGTAAGCTGATAAAGCAGAAGCAATAACCATCATAACAATAGATAAGATAAACCATTTAGTTTCAGATTTCGCAAATGAGAATAAATAACGTAATATGTTCCATTGCTCTTTTAGTGAGAAGCTTGTTTTTCTTTGTTTCGTATTACTCATTGTCTTCCCCACTTTCTGAAATTTTCTGATCTAATTGTTGTTGACGGAACATATTGTCATACCAACCTTCTAACGAGAGTAACCGCTCATGAGTTCCTCGTTCGCTAATATGCCCATTATCTAAGACTAGGATCTCATCTGCACGCATAATTGAACTTAATCGATGAGTCGCTATGATTGTGATCCCTTTTTGACGGAATTCACGTAAGTTCGTTAATATCCTTTGTTCTGTCTTAGCATCCACAGCGGAAAGCGCATCATCCATAATTAATATTTCTGGATTCATCGCTAATGTTCGAGCGATTGAAATCCGTTGCTTCTGCCCACCAGATAAACTCACACCGCGTTCTCCAACCAAGGTATCGTAACCATCTGAGAAAGTTAGGATGTCTTCATGAACATCTGCAACCTTTGCATAATATTCGACTTCTTCTTGTGTCATATTTGGACGACCGAAGCGAATGTTCTCTCGGATTGTCGTTGAGAAAAGTAAGTTGTTCTGTGAAATATACCCAACTCGATCATTTAATTCTGTCATATCAATCTTATTCAGTGGTGTGTTATCAATAAGGATTTCTCCAGATTCAACATCAAAATTTCGCACTAATAAGTTAAACAAGGAACTCTTTCCAGACCCTGTTCGGCCAACAATGCCTAAAGTATCCCCTTCTTCCAGTTTAAAGTGAATATCACTTAAAATTTCTACTTCTGAATCTGGATAACTAAAGGTATTAATATTTACTTTTAAATCATTATATTCTAAGTTTTTAACAGGATTGGGATCATTGACGACACTTGCTTTTTCAGATAGCAAATCAGTTACTCGATCATAACTCGCATTCCCGCGCTCCATTGTATTCACTAATCTTCCAACAGCTAATAATGGCCAAGTCATATTTCCTAAATAACTTAGGTAAGCGATTAAGTCTCCTAAAGTAATACGACCATTTTGGATAAAGTATGTCCCAAAAAAGATCGTTAATACATAAGTTAAACCAGTAATCACATCGATGACAGGCGTATAAGCCGAATCAATTCGGAATACTTTCTTGTTCTTTTCAACGACATTGTCCGTTTCTTTAACAAAATCTAGGTAATCCTCTTCCTCTTCCTCTTCACCGAAAGCTTTAATCACTTTCATTCCGGAGACACTCTCTTGTACATGATCATTCATATCAGAGAAAGCTTTTAATGACCCTCTAAAATACTTATTAATTAATTTTCCTAAATATTGGGCAACAAAAATCAATAATGGGAAAGGTAAAATAGTAAACAAGGTCAATTGCCAGTCAATAATAAAAATCATTGAAAACAAAGTCACGACAGTGATTGATAAGGAATCAGTTAAAGTAATAATTCCCCCACCAGCAACAAAGCGTAAAGCAGCTAAGTCATTCGTCGCATGTGCCATTAAATCACCAGTACGATATTGCCCGTAAAACTTCTGATCCATCTTAGTAAAATGATCAAACAAACGGTTACGCATAATCGCTTCTAACAATGTTGAATTCCCAAACAAATTACTGCGCCACATGTATCTTAATCCATACATAAGTAAGCCAATACCAAGGAGTAATCCAGTCTGTTGTATTAAGTGGTCCCAAGTAATAGTCCCGGTTGCCATTGAATCGACTAATCCTCCGATAATTAATGGGATAATCGCTGATAAGATGGCACAGGTAGTTAAGCCACCTATGGCAAGTGCATAGGTTTTCCATCTCAGTTTAAAGAACCATGCTAATTTTTTGAATATTGCAAACATATTAACCTCACTTCAATCTATGAAAATTCTTAAAACGCAGTATATTAATTATAGTCAAAATAGTGTTTTAATGTCAATGATGGCTCCTTTTTTCATCAGATTTGTTCTTCCAATTATATATAGAAAACGCAATTCAAAAACTTGTATTTATTAAAATCTAGTGATAACATACTTATTGTTTATATTTTTTCAAAGGAGAGGATCAGTGACTAAAATTATTTTATCAGATATCAGATGGGATTATATTTTTAATCCCCAACTTGCGCTTGAAAGTATCCCTTTTGTACTCGAAGGGCTTAGTTATACGATTGCTATCTCACTGTTAAGTTTCATCCTGAGTCTTATCGGAGGAACAATCCTTGCCCTTATGCGAATCTCAAGATCAAGGCTACTTAGAATCCTCGCTCGGTTCTATGTTTCTTTCTTCAGAGGTGTGCCAGTACTCGTGACCTTATTCTTTTTATACTTTGGTCTCCCTTTAGCCAATCTTATGCTGACAGCTATTCAAGCTTCGGTCCTTGGCTTTGGACTAACAAGCAGTGCTTACAGTTCTGAGATTATTCGCTCAGCTATTGAAAGCATCGACAAGGGTCAGTGGGAAGCTGCTCAGTCTTTGGGATTGAATCGACGAAAAGTTTTGAGAAAAATTATTTTCCCTCAAGCCACTCGTATTGCGATTCCTGCCTTGAGTAACGTCTTATTGGACTTGGTAAAAGGAAGCTCACTGACAGCCATGATTACTGTTCCAGAAATCTTCCAAAAAGCTAAAATTGTCGGTGGAGCTAATAATGACTATATGACCATGTACTTTCTTATCGCAATTATTTATTGGATTATCTGTGTTATTTATGGTTTCTTACAAGATTACTTAGAGCGACTATATAAGCCAGATCAGATAACTCCCCCTAGCAAACGCATGTCTCCTTAGAATTAAAAATGATTGGAGTAAAAAATGTTCAAAAAATTCTTTAGTGCATTAGTTATCGTTTCACTTTTCTTCACACAATTCACGGCTGTCTCAGCTCAAGAAGATGATTCCTTAAGTCGCGTAGAAGAAAGAGGTCATCTCATCGCAGCCATATCAGGTACGCTCTACCCTAGTGGTTATTATAATGAGGACAACGAATTAGTTGGATATAATATTGATATAATTCGTGAGGTAGCTGATCGCCTAGGTCTTGAAGTTGAGTTCATGGAGATGGGTGTTGACGGAATGTTAACATCTGTGAAGTCAGGTCAAGTTGACTTGGTCGCTGAAGGAGTTCAACCCACTGCTGAACGTGAGAAAGATTTCTTAATCGGTGAACCTATTAAATACAGTTTCACTTCGATCGTTGTCCGTTTATCTGATAATTCAGGTATTGAATCGATTGAAGACTTTGCTGGTAAAAAAGCTGCTGGTGGAGCGACAACCAACTATATGCAAGTAGCCGCTCAATTAGGAGCTGAACTTGTGACTTATGACAACGCAACAAACGATCAATATTTCCTAGATGTTGCGAATGGACGTACTGACTTCATCCCTAATGACTACTACTTACAAAAGACTTCTATTGATTTCTTTAGCGACTTAGGTGTTAAACTTGGGAATGTATTCTACAACCCTTCATTCAGTGCCTTCGTCTATAATAATGAATCAAACGCGCTTCAAGAAGCTATTGATGCTGTCTTAGTTGAGATGAAAGAAGATGGCACTTTAGCAGAGATCTCCGCTCAATACTTTAATGGTGATGATGTGTCCGTTGAACAAGAAGAAATCAACGGCATCAAAATTAGTGACCTTCCAGTAATTGAGTTAGAAGACTAATCTACGAATGAAAACACCTGAGACAATGATGTTCTTAGGTGTTTTTCTTTCTAACTATCTTATAAAAATTTTGATATAATTAATCTATCAAGATGATAGGAGGATCACTATGAGCTCACTATGGAAGAAAACATTAGGTATCGCGGGTGTAGTAATTCCAACTTGGTTAGCAATCTATGCATGGCCACCTAAAGAAAAAACGACACCCTTTAATTATGAGAAACAAGACAGACCCTTAAATATAGCCCACCGCGGAGGTTGTGCCCTGGCACCTGAGGAAACCTTAGAAGCATTCGCTAGGTCTGCACAAGCCGGAGCAGACATGTTCGAGTATGATGTTCATATTACCAAAGATGGATATCTCATTGCCAGTCATGACCCTACTGTCGATAGAATTACAGATGGGAGTGGCTATATTAACCAACTCACTTTAACTGAGATTAAATCGTTCGATGCGGGTGTAACATTCCAAGATTTAGAAGGTAATTATCCTTATCAAGATCAAGGTGTTCAACTAGCAACTGTCGAAGAGATATTCTTATTATTCCCTCACACACCTGCTGTCATTGAATTAAAAGATACTAATGACCCAGCGCTTTACGAAGACTTAATTCAAGAGATGTGGCGTCTAATTCAAAAGTACCATATGGAAGATAAAGTCGTTATAGGCAGTTTCGACCATAAGATTAACAGACGCTTCAAAGAAGTATCTCAAGGTCAAGTAGCTATTGGTGCCGGTGTCAGTGAAGCAACCTCTTATTTAACAAAGATGATTTTAAGACTGAATGGGCTTGCACATACAGATGCTCAAGCTTTCCAACTACCAACGACCCAACATGGGTTAGACTTGACGCAGAAGAATATCATTAACGGTTCACGTCAACGCGGAATAGATGTTTATTACTGGACGATTAACGACGAAGAAACTATGCGTGATTTGATCGCTAAAGGTGTTGATGGGATTATGACAGATAATCCTGAGTTGTTGGAGAAAGTGTTGGATGAGGGATAATTCACAAGAAATAAGGCTGGATGACAAATTTCATGTCGTCCAGCCTATTTCCTTTAATATTTCTTATTCCCAGCAGTAAGGTCCTGACTTTTCCCGGCGTCTTCGACTTGGAAAAAGCCTAGTACTCTTTGCAGGTATAACACCAACATTTTCTCTTCAAGAAAATTGGTGTTACTCCCACTCAATTGTTGAAGGTGGTTTACCTGTCACATCATACACTACACGGTTAACGTGAGGGATTTCATTAACAATTCGTTTACTAATTTCATGTAAAACTTCCCATGGAATGCGAGCGAACTCACTTGTCATACCGTCAATAGACGTTACCGCACGAATTCCGACCATATGATCGTATGTACGGCCATCTCCCATAACCCCAACACTTCTTACGTTTGGTAAAGTCGTAAAGTATTGCCAGATATCACGGTCTAAACCATGTTTAGCAATTTCTTCACGTAAGATTGCGTCAGATTCACGAACGATTTCAACTTTTTCTTCAGTAATTTCACCTAACACACGAATTCCTAATCCTGGTCCAGGGAATGGTTGACGCCAAACGATTGAATCTGGCATACCTAAAGCCGTTCCTAAAGCACGGACTTCATCTTTGAATAATGTGTTTAGCAGTTCAATTAATTCAAACTGCATATCTTCTGGTAAACCTCCCACATTGTGGTGAGATTTAATTGTTTGAGCCGTTTTCGTTCCAGATTCAATAATATCTGTATAAAGTGTTCCTTGAGCTAAGAAGTCAATTCCTTCTAACTTAGTCGCTTCATCATCGAAGACATAAATAAATTCATTCCCGATGATTTTACGTTTTTCTTCTGGATCGCTTACTCCTTCTAATTTAGAAAAGAATCTCTCTTTAGCATCAATACGGATAATGTTTAAGCCGAATTCTTCTAAAGCTGCCATCACGTGGTCACCTTCGTTTTTACGAAGTAATCCATGATCGACAAAGATACAGACTAATTGCTCGCCAATTGCTTTTTGTAAAAGCACACCAACGACACTTGAATCAACTCCACCTGATAAAGCTAATAATACTTTACGGTCGCCAACAAGTTCACGCACTTTCGCAATCTCAATATCAATAAAGTTCTCCATTGACCATTCTCCAGAAACGTTACAAATATTGAAGATGAAGTTACGTAACATGTCATTTCCATGAACACTTGCACGAACTTCTGGGTGGAATTGAACACCATAAATTTGACGTTCTGTATTCTCAAACGCAGCAATCGGTGTACTTTCATTACTTGCTGTGACAGTAAAGCCTTCGGGTACTTTTGTAATTAAATCCGAATGACTCATTAAAACTGTTTCAGTTTCTTCTAAATCTTCAAAGATTCCCGCTTCATTATTACTGATGTTAATTGGCATTTGGCCATATTCACGTTTGTTTGAACCTTCAACTTCTCCGCCAAATAATTTAGTTGTTAATTGCATTCCGTAACAAATTCCAAATACTGGAAGACCTAAATCATAAATAGCTGGATCAATATCAAATGAGCCTGGAGCATAGACACTATGAGGCCCTCCTGAAAGGATAATTCCTTTAACTCCAGTCATTTCTTTGATTTCTTCAGCTGTTGTGTCATTGGGTAATAATTCACTGAATACGCCAAATTCACGGATACGTCTAGTAATTAATTGATTGTATTGACTTCCAAAGTCTAATACAACGATTTTCTCAATATCTAATAAATTTGTTTCCATGCAATTCTCCTTTTTTAGTCAATATTTACGGACATAAAAATTGTCAATCGAATGATTCTTCCCTTTATATAAGATTACATCAGCCCGACCTCTTGTTGGTTGAATATGTTGAACAAGATTGGTTAAGTTAATTGTATACCAAATTTCATTCCCGTAGTCTTCTACTTTTTCAGATGGCCATTTGGTAATTTCATAGAAATAGTTCGTTGGATCATCTTTCGCTGATTCCATGTGCATCTTGAACCGGTCCATAAACCAGCTTTTAATATGAAGTGGATCGGCATCTATATAGATTGAAAAATCAAAAAACTCATTCATATACGTTTGTTGGTTTTCCGGTAGTTGAAAGGCATTAATCCCTTCAACAATTAAGATATCAGGTTTCTTCATAACTTGAACTTCTCCTGGTACTATATCATAGATTTCATGTGAATATGTCGGATATTCAACATCCTCTACCCCAATTTTTACCTTACTCATAAACTCTAGTAAACGAGGCATGTCATAACTTTCCGGGAATCCTTTCCGTTTCATTATTCCACGTCGTTCTAGTTCTTCATTTGGGTATAGAAATCCATCGGTTGTCACTAATTCAATTTGCTTCTCAGGATAGTATTTCTGAAGCAAGCGCTGAAGTACTCTCGCTGAAGTACTCTTTCCTACTGCGACACTTCCGGATACACCAATCATGAATGTATTATTCTCAAATGAACTTTTCTCACCGATAATATCAAAGAATTTATCACGTTCTACTTCATATTCATCTTTGTTCTTAAGCATTACATCAATATAATGAACTAGTGGGACGTAGACTTCTTTCACATCTTGTTGTGATAATCGGTCGTTTAAGGAAACCAATTCTTCCAATCCTACAATTGGTTTTAGGTTTCCTTTCATTTGGTTAAATTGTTCCCATTCTTTTCTAGAATAATGTGTAAATAATTCGCTAGTCAAATGACCACTCCTTAGACTTTACTTTAATTATAAGTATTTTAGCACTCTCCAGGAATAGTTTAAAGGCTTGAAAGAAACCATTTTCATAAATTTTACTAACAACGACTATAACTTCTAATTATCCACTCAAAAAAAGCGTGATGATTAAAGCTTCGGGACGATTTATTGCAAAAACTGTTGAATATTATATAATTAAACTATCAATTCGATTGAATTTCTTAGTGTATTAATTTTAGAATTTTACCACGGTTAAAAGTAATACACAATAAAACTCCGATAAATAAACTAGAAATTCGAGTGAATGTTCGGGTTTTAGCTTATCTCATTCGATATTTTTATAGATACATTTAATTAAAATATATAGAAATAGTCACTTTTTTTAACACTATTCCTTATGGAAATGCTTACTAAAGGTTGTATTCTAATAGTATTTATGTAAAATAATAATGTGATATAATAATAATATTTTATATATTTGATTTGTCAAATTAAGCTAGACAAAACTGCTTCATCTAAGTAACTCAAAAATACTTCCAACGGTGTTCGGTAGTGTAAGGATTTCCGTGGAATCGTGTTCCGTTTGTGTGCAATCGATGACA
>NZ_JBGQQX010000068.1:0-10031 GCF_045528525.1 Ruoffia sp. FAM 26255
TTTATTATCTACACGTCCCTTCTGATGATGCTTTGCTTTTTCTAAAACTTGTGTGGATATTCTAGTAAAAACATTATTGTAATTGCTAACGTTCTGAGCACTCCAATTTAATCTATCCGCTATATCTTTCCCCTTGTACCCTTCATCACGCATTTTACTAATCAACTCAACCCAATCAAATAAATCCATTGGCGAATACGTATCTTCATCCGCGCTTTACTTTCCCACTATTCCAATCGAGCTTGTCTTGTATAAAATCATCCATCAGTCGTTCTTGGTACTTTTCATTTAAATCATAAAGCCCGCTATTTCTGAACCACCATTCGGTGAAGTTGAATGCTACGTTCGTAGCACCTTCTGCTACGCGTCCTTTTTGATGTCCCTTGGATAAAACTAAAATATCCGTAGCAACATTTTCTAACATCACAAGATATTGACTAACTCTTTGTCGCGACCACCCAATCTTATCGCCAATTTCCTGCTGCGTGTACCCTTCATCTTTCATAGATGAAGTAAACTCTATCCAATCAAATAAATCCATTGGGGAATAAGCGTCTTCATCCGCGTTTCCTTTTACAGCTAACGTGTAGGGATCTTCATCTTTGTGAATCACGCAAGTAACTTCTTCAATTCCTAGCTCATTTCGTGATACTAGCCCCATCTATCAATCTGAAATGACCTCAGAATCGAAGTGGGGTAGGTATGATTTCAAAGCATAAAAATAACCCCTGCATAATGGCAAGGGTGTTGCTGTTAAAAAGAGTGGGGCTTACATCGCTGGTACGAACGAACGCCCACTAGTGTTAATTGTTTGCTTCTGGTGTCTTATAGTTCTTAATTGCTCGCTCAAGTAATAGGTTTCTAAATGGTGCAAATTCCGATTTATTAACCAATCCTGCTGCTAACCCCCGTAAGTTCTCGTTGCTTAATTCCGTAATGCCTTGGTGTAGTTTTTCTTGTTTAAATTTAAACAGCGTTCTGTATTCAGCAATTTCTTCTACAATAGAATCAACTTTCTTCATAACATCTGCTTCGATTTTAAGAAGTTCTTCATCTGCTTCGAGTATTCCGCCAATTTCATTAGCAATTTTAAGTTTAAGCCCTCTCGCTTCACGCTGTTTTTGGGTGGCTTGTTTCCGCTTCTCTAGTGATTCCTTAGCTTGAGAAATAATTGTTTCTAGCATGTTTAACTCTTTCGCTCGTTCAAAATCAAACTCATTTGCTTGTAAGGTTCGCATGTCTTCGGCTTCTTGCTCGTGCGTGGCAACCTGTGATTCAAAGTCTTTTATTTCTTTATTTAATTGGGCATATTCTTCGATTGCTTCAAGCGTTTCGGTTTTTAATTTAATCATTATTTCAGTTCCTTTCTAATCTCGTGGTTTCAACATTTCCCGCTCATATGTTTTATCTAAGTTTCTTCTCTCTAGTTATTTGTTGCAGCATATCATATGTGTTGGTAGTCAACCCCGCTTCCTCTGTGCGTTCTTTGTTTCCAACTTCTTGCTCAAGTTCTGCCTTCAGTAATTCAATTTCACGTCCAAATAACTTTGTCTTTTCCTCGTAAGCTTCTACCATTTTGTCAAAATTCTCTTTTGTTACTAAATCCATTATATTTATCCCCTTTTCATGTTCCTGACTGCTTCACGATACAATTCTTCCGCTTCATCAGTATCTTCTTTTATGCATTGCTCTAATGATTTAACCAAATTGATTATTTTTTCGTCTTGATCCATAACGGACAATGTTTCTTCCAATTTCTTCAATCTGCCTTTAATATTCATCTGATTCATCTCGCAACGGTACATCGTCAATGAATATTATTGCGGTTGGGTCACGTTGCTTGATTGATTGCAATTCATTTTCAAGTTCTACACCCGATAAATCTAACGCTTCAATAAAGTAAACCTTGCTATCTGTCAAGCCTGCTTGTTGTTCTAACAGCCTGATTCGCCTGCTTAGTTGCTTCATTTAGATTTCTCCTCCAGTTGCTCAATTCGTTCCAATACGTCGCCTAATTCATACGTTTTAAACGCCATTTCTAATAATATTTTAGAAGCTTCGACACGTGAATAAGGGGGCGTTTCTGGGTTGTCACGCAATTCAGCTAAAACATTAACTGAAGCGGTAGCTTCATATTGCAGTCTGCCTGTGACTGTTGCCATTAATTCACGCATTAGCTTTCGTTGTGCTTCTTTGAATGCTGGTAGCTTCATGTATCGGTACGCGGTTGATTCAGTAATGCCTGCTTTCTCACTTGCTTGTAGCGTTGTTGGTGTTGTAATTAATGCTAATAGAAACTTTTCTTGTTTATTTGTTAGTTCACTAATCGCTATCCGCCCCTTTCTAACTTTGATTTTTGATTGTTTGCTACAATTTCGTTCGATTTGTACGTTAATTGACGCCCAATACATCGTTTTTCAACTGATTCCATCGTTCTTTTTCATCTTCACGCTCTGCTTGTTTGCGGGCAAACTCGTCATCTTCTTGTCTGTATCTATCAATTATTTCTTCAAAATACAACTCATGAACTTTTTCGTAAACGCTATGCTCTAACTTGCCAAATGCTTTACCCTTTAAATTAAGGTGTTCTTTCAGCTTGGCAGAACTCGCTTGGTTAATTATTTTTCCATCATCTCTGAATGTTGCTAAGGTGACATACTTCGCCATCACAAAAGCAAGTTCGTTATCGTTCAACTGATTCAGTACTCCGACAAGGTTCAATACATTTTCATTACTTTCGCCACGTTCGATATAGGCTTTAAGTGGACGCATAATCCGATTGCACGCATAAATTCTATCTTTCATAACGCCAACTCCTTAATTCGGTTCAATAATTGATTGCCAACATCTGCCATCTGCGCCTGTTGTTCTTCATTCAAGCCAAAGCCTTTTAATCGTTCTTTAGTTTTACGATGTTCCTCTAAATAGTATTCAACTTCGCCAATCGCTTCATATGCTTGCCATTCCAGCTCCGTCACATAGAACAAGCGTAAATCGCGCTCTAACCTAGCCAAAACCTCACTGCCCATACATTGTTGGAATAACCGCTGTTTCTGCTTCAAACGGTCGATTTTACGCTGTAATGCAATATCTTTGGACCATAACTTTAAGGCGATTTGTTCGGTAGTTTCGGCTCTGTGGTAGAGTACTTCAGTATCACCCAATGGCATGCACCCAGTAAGTGAGTGTGACGTGTAGTATGTGGCACTAGTCGCAAGTTTACGCTCAATCAAGTTTGATATTTGTTTATCAATGGTTACATAATTTTCAACCTTTGCTTTTAGCTCTAGATTATTGGCACATTCCACACTATCACCCCCAGCATTTATTTAGTTATAAATCAAACGCAACTTCGACTTCTTCCAGCGACACAAGACCTGAAGTAGCTTCTTCGATTTTTTCATCAATTAATCGGGTGGTAGCATGTTCTATTTCATAAATTAATTGTTTCAGTGATTGGACTTCATCTTCGAGTTCTTCGATTCGTTCTTCTAGCATAAAATTCCCTCCTTGTTACTCTATTTTAGTATTATGTCCCCTTCATCAATCAAACAGCTGTTCAATCTCGCCTTGAAAATAATCTAAATTACCTTCTAAATGTTCTAGTTTTTCTTGAGCCTTAAACAAGTCATAACTAATCTCATTCACTATATGAAACAGTTGCTTATTTTCCTTTTCTAACTTGATGATTCGTTTCTCTAAATTATCTATCATTGTTTCTTCTCCAATTCCTCAATTGCTTCATCCACACGTTGCTTCTGTTTCGCATTTAAAGGCGTTCTAAGCCATTTCGTCATGGTTGTTTCATGTACCCCTACCGCTTCGGCTAGTTGCCATATATACAAACCTTTTCCGCTTAAAAAGTCCCTGATTTCTTGATTTGGTTTCATCCTGATACCTCCTTTACAATTCAAGTTGTGTAAGTTGCTCTCCCTATGTATGTTACACACTTATTATAACATGGGGTACCACCAACAGCAATAAGGAAATCATTAATTTGAACTACATATTGTGCGCGATTTTTAATGTCCGTTAAGTGTAGTTTATTCCCTCAAAGATAAAAAAAGGCCCTGCAATCGCAAGGACTTGTGTTTGTTTAACTGTAGTATGTTTTCATTTGTCAATTTAGTTATGACCGTTACAAACGGGGAATCAACCGTTACAAACGGGGATAAAAAAGAAATGATCGGGACACTAATTCTTTGGCAGTATCTTTGTGTTTTAAATGACGACTTGACGACTTCATGACGACTTACTTTTCGCACTAAGTCGTCTTTTTGAAACATTGCTGTATCAACGTTTGTAGGGGTTTTTTAGGCAAATGACGACTTGACGACTTTAAAATCGCAAATTCTATACAACTGTACTTATAAACTAAACTCTTTATATAAATAGTGTTTTGTTTCTAATTCCCTCTAAATAGAAAAAGTAAGTCGTCTTGTCGTCATTTACTTTAAAAAACGCTGTGAGCCCTACTCTCACAAGGGATTACAAATGACGACTTCATGACGACTTACTCGTTATTCAAAGTCGTCTTATTCGTCAAAGTCGTCTTTTTAGTCGATATGGAACATAGGTTGCTGGCGATACTTCTCTACCTCATAATTAAATGGCGCACTGAAACCGCCGTTTTCTGAATCTAAGTCGTCCAGTAAATTGCAATCTTCTTTGCTCCAAAGTTCTAGTGGTCGTAAATTCTTTTGGTTATACTCCCACCCATTAGCCAGCAGTATATCCTTCATTTGTCCTGTGAAGGTGCGCTGTTTCATTCTGGTTGGATTATTCTCAGACAAGCACCACGCTTTAAACAGTAAGAATAGGAACTTTGTCGGCAACCGCTCGCTCTTGAGCCCAGAAACTACGTCCTCATAAAAAGCAGCAATCGGGTCATTATCCAAAACAACACCTTTCACAAGTTCTTTACTCTCGTCAGTTTCCACCACGTCATCGAACTGCATATCAATTACCTTTGCCAGTATGTATTCATGCAGTTGTTTGTCCTTCACATAAATATCTTTAACCTTACGATTGTTATCCTCAGCCTTGTAGGACTTTTTAAACTCGATAATTCTTAGTCGTCTGATAAGTCCGTCTGTGGTGTCTGCAAAGCGTGGTATACCGTTCATGGATTGAATTACTAATGGTGTCAGCTTGGTGTTAAATGGCTTCTCGAACTTACCATTCAACAGTACACCGTCCCCTGTAATGACTGACTTGAAGTTCTCGCTCGTTTCATTGAAGTCTTTCGGATTATTATCGTCCCCTAAGACTAAACTTTTTCCATAAACAGTAGACAATTTAAAGTCATTCTCAAACTCTTTGATCTTTAGGTTAGAAGTGTTGCGAGTACCAACTAACCCTCTTAGTAGTTCTTGCAAAGTCCCTTTACTTGTTCGTCCTTGCTTACTATAGAAAAAGAACGCGACTTCTGAAACATAGTTTGAGTTAATTGCTGAATGAAACATTTGGTGAAGTAACAACTTCTTCTTGTCGTCACCGTCAGACAATTCATCAATCCAATCAGTGAACTTCCAATCAGGATATGATGGCTCTGGTGCGTTAGGAACATAATCGGTTGCTATCTTATTAACAAACACCCATTCGCTCGAAAACGGTAGTAATTCCTTCAATTCGCGGTTATAAACACCATTGTTGCAGACAATCAGGTTAGAATCTTGCGTCCTTTCCACTTCTAAAGCGCCATCGTCGTTAGTCAGGAAGTGTTTGATTTCCTTGCAGTTGTGCTCGCTTAGAGTGCGCTCTACGGTCATGGCAAGGTTATTAATGAACCTATCACCCTTCTTGTAGATACCTTCGCTGGGGTCATATATGGCTAGTTTCGAAAGCTCTGGATCATCTTCATCAATCAGTACCACTGAACAAAGTTCCAGCAGTATATCGGCAACTTCTCGAGACGATAACTTTGCCTCTTCTAAACTTTCGCGTCGTTCAAAACCCACTTCATTCAGTCGTCTCTTTAAGTCGTCAACAGTCTCTACTTCCCGAAAAAACAAATGGTGGAACTTAGAACGAAACGTGTACGCGGTGCGGGGCATTACTCCTTCCTCCAGCACTCTGTACAGCCTGCTGACATTCCCTTCGACCCAGTCCATGTTACCTAGTGCGATAATCTTACACCCTTCAATCGCGGTCTCTCGTGCAATTTCACCGTTCATTACTGCTTTAGCCATTACCATTATCGCTGATAGTGAGTTGTTAAAGTCATTCAAGTTATCAGCGTCGACCTCGGCATATGCTTTGAGCATTTCAATAGCTTCATCGTGTGGAATAGCTCCCTCGGTGATACTCTCAGCATTGAACTTGTATTCTTTTTTCTCAGGTACTGGAACTTCGCCACGTTTAGGCGTCGCGAACGACGTACCTCTATTTACAGTAATCTGATAATTAGTAACGGTGTTTCTGTGTGCTGGCAATCCTTGTAACTGCGCCCACGTGTAAGCTGATTCGTCTATTTTAATGCCTACCAGCTCAACAACTTGCTTCAATACATATTTATACTCAAACTCTACTAATGGGCGGTCTGGCTCGACTATAAGCCTGTATCTGACACCTTTGCCCGCCTCGCCATTGCTAATAGTTGGATAAAGAATGTAATTGAACTCTGCCAGCTTTTCCTGTATTGCGTTTTTAAATGCTTCCTCAGTAAGAGAAACGTCATCATAATCAATGAATATTAAGTCTCGTCTGATTAGGCTGTCGTTGTTGCGTATGAAATGACCTTCCTCGGTTGGTTCAATGTAACCACTAATAATGTAAGGTGCTTTGTCCTTTTTATATTTCGATAGGTGACCTGTAAATACTTGTGGCGGGAACTCAGCTATTTCTTCAAAAGCTGTTTTGTCTTTTAATTTTTCCTCTATTAAAGCATGTGTTCGAAAGCCATTACTTAAATAAATTGTCAATTCGTTTCACCCCCACCTTGAGAACATAATACATGTGTGGTATAGTATACTGTAGATAGTCCATAAATTATTATCGTTTGCCTTGTGAAGTCGCCAACTTCTAACAGGGCTTTTTTTGTGCTATTTTTTATCATCATGTTTTTCCCCCTCTAATTCTTTCGCTTTTTTCATCCAATAATTACGATTGTACTCAGCTACTTTATCTTTGTTATTTTTTCGCCATTTTCTGTGGTACTCTTTTCTTAATTCAGCAGCTACTGATTTATTACCTTCCATGTGATTACCTCCTCTTTTCATATAAATTAGAATGTAAAAAAAGACCCTTACACAAAGTAAGCGTCTACACGTTTTTTTTATATTTCGTTGGTTTTATCACATATGGTAACAAGCAGTAAAGTATAATGCATAATATACTTGACATTTGCACTCGTTAATTATAAAATAATATATGATAATAGAAAAAAATATCAAAAATGCGTGTCCCATTTTCAACTTCCCTCGCCAAAGTGTCGTTGTTAATTTGGGGCTTTTTTTTGTGTTTGTTTTTACTTTTACTATCTATGTAAGTGTAGCACAGTTTCAAGTCTAACTCAATGTTTTCCTCATTCTCTGTTACAATTTTTATTCATCTTTATCAATCCTTATGCTTTTTAAAAATTCAGTATGTGCATCTAACTCACTTCGGTGTTCATCGATAAATTTCCGCCCTATATGATCCATTAAATCATTAAATGACTTGTACAGTGGCTTACCGCTGTCGTCCACCAGAATGGTTTGTAATCGCTCTAAATCATCATACAGACTTGGATAGAATACTAATTGTTTCCGTCTGCTCTTTATTTCCTCATTATTACCCATAATTACCTCCTACAAATTAAACAGCCTTTTAAAAAAACTCCTGCTGTCTTTATACTCTAAATTCTTTCGTTCTCTTTCCCCAACTTCAGCTAACGTTATTCGTTGTTGCTGGTCTAGTAACTTCTGCATCTTGCTCATTTGCTCATCCTTAACAGCTATCTGCTTGGATAGCACTTTGATAGTTATATCATTATCTGCATTTGTGCCATCGTCTACTGATAGCAATTTATCTAATATGTATTGATTCATGGACTTGTTTTCTTTGCTTGCCATCAGTTTAATGCTCTCACGCTCATCCTCTGTGGATCGTATCACTATTTGAACTTTACTCTCACTCATGTTATCACCTCTATATCATCATGGTAGCATAATTGATAGTCGTCTAAAATGATTATTTATTAAGTGATATCGCTTCATCCACCACATAAGCGCCTCGGTTGCTGTCTACATCGTCTGTATGGTCGTAAAATTCCAGCGTCTTAATACTTTCGTGTCTCATGGCAACTTTGGCTTCTTCTTTTGTCATCCCACTAGCACGCATGATAGTAGCAAAGCTATGACGCAAGCTGTGCGGGCTTATTGTGTCGGTCTTAATGCCCGCTTCGATAAAATAGTTATTAACGATTCTGTTCACGCTCTTAGCCGTTAGTCGTCCGCTTTGGTTGCGATTGCTATTACTTGGGAACAATGGATCATGTGACTGCGTGTCTTTCCTTGTGGATAGATATTGATAAATTGCCTTCTCGGTGCTAGGTGCTATGTGAACTCTAGCATCTTTAGTGCGTCTCCCTTTTCCCTGCACATAAAGATACAACTTCCCACCTCGTGTCTTTAAATCGCCTATATCAGCTCGTGATACTTCGACCGTTCTAAGTCCTGCTGTTACCATTAATCGAATCATTGCATAGTCTCTTAACGCTGTATCGTTGATTCTTTCAATGACTGATTGCTTGCTCCCACGTTCTTTAGCTTGGGCTAGTTGCTTTTCTTGATGAGTGGTTACTGCGTCTAGTGTCATGTTAACTTGGGTAGCCGTAAGGTAATCTTTAGCAAACTCTTTGCGGTTCACTTTAGGAACATTTAAATCATCTGCGATATTCTCATGATAGTAACCTTTTTTAACTAGCCATTTGAAGAATTTCTTAACTGAAATTACATACAATTGCATAGTCGCCTCACTCTTGCCCTGCTCATCTAAATAGTTCACATATCCCTGCAAATCTTCCTCTGTAGGTGTGGATATGTCCTTTATTTTTAAGTATTCGTAAAATTGTTTTAGGCATCTGGTATAGGTTGCCTTGCTTGTGTCTGCTAGTCCATGCAAGCCATTTAAATAACTCTCAAATGCGTTATCTGTTAGGTTATTTCTATTTGTCGTTGGTAACCTACCGTATAATTTAAACCGCTTAGCCGTTGGTTTTTGCTTGATTTTGGGGCGCTGTGCTAGTAACTCCATCTTCACCACTCCTCTTGTGTATGTTGTGTAACTTATACATTTATAATATCATTCAGCTGGTGGTGGTGTCAATGTTTATCTTTTGAGAGAATAAATCACGCTTAACGGACATTGGAAAACACCCTACGGATAGCCGAAGATTCACTCACAACCGTTCAAATAGTATAAGGTTTATTTCCACACATATACAGGGCTAACCATTAGGTTCCTTGGATTCTGATGGCTCAAATGTCCCATCAGTCGTTCTTGGTACTTTTCGTTTAAATCATAAAGCCCACTATTTCTGAACCATCCTTCAGTAAAACTGAAAGTTCCAGTTGGAACTAGTGATGTTCCACGTCCTTCTTGGTGTTGTTTGGACTTCTCTAAGATGTGTGGAACTTTATTTAATAGCATTGAATATTTTTTTACGTTTCCTTCGCTCCACCCAATCTTATCGCCTATCTCTTTCTGCGTTAAACCTTCATCACGCATTTTACTAATCAACTCAACCCAATCGAATAAATCCATTGGGGAATAAGTATCTTCATCCGCGTTTTACTTTCCCACTATTCCAATTGAATTTGTCTTGTATAAAATCATCTATCAATCGTTCTTGGTACTTTTCATTTAAATCGTAAAGGCCACTATTTCTGAACCATCCTTCGGTAAAATCCACAACTGTGGATTTATTATCTACACGTCCCTTCTGATGATGCTTTGCTTTTTCTAAAACTTGTGTGGATATTCTAGTAAAAACATTATTGTAATTGCTAACGTTCTGAGCACTCCAATTTAATCTATCCGCTATATCT
>NZ_JBGQQX010000069.1:0-9981 GCF_045528525.1 Ruoffia sp. FAM 26255
GGCTTAGTTCCACTAAGCGAATTGGTAGAGTCTGCTTACGCAAGGTATTGAACCGCCGTGTACGGAACCGTACGCACGGTGGTGTGAGAGGTCGACTAGTCAAATAATGGCTAGTCTCCTACTCGATATCAACCATGACAAAAAGGAGTCAATTATGGATCAATTAAATTGGAATGAAACAATTAATAAACTAAATGGCGTTGGTCCAGTTGTGACGGACAAATTTGCTTCCATAGGTGTGAATACTATTCGAGATTTAATGTTTCATTTTCCTTTTCGATATGAAGATTTACAAGCACGACCGCTTGAGTCAATTCTTGATGGAGAGAAGGTAACACTTAAAGGGACGGTAATGACTCCAGCAGTTGTAAATTACTTTGGAGGACGTAAGAGTCGATTGACATTCAGAATGAGTCTTGATGAGCATAATATTATTAGTGTTTCTTTCTTCAACCAACCTTATTTAGCAAAGAGTGTTGAAGTCGGTCAAGAGAAAGCAATCTTTGGAAAATGGCAAAGTGACCGACAAAATCTCTTAGGTATGAAGATTATTAAATTAAATGAAGATAATGGTGATTTTAATCCAGTCTATTCGACGACAAAAGGTCTGAAACAAACTCAAATTATTAAAGCTATAAAGTCAGCCTTTGAAGCGAGCTCGTCTTCAATAGTTGAAGTCATTCCTGATAATATTAATCATAAGTACCGATTGCTGCCGTTAAATAAAGCTTTATATCAAATGCATTTTCCTAAAGATGCCCGAGAGTTTAAAGAAGCTGAGCGAAAAATTATTTTTCAAGAGTTTTTCTTATACCAATGGCGACTTCAAGCTACCATGCAACAATCTCAAAAAGAGACGGGGATTCGAGTCTTGTATGATAATCATGACTTAAAGGAAATCGTTACGCAATTACCCTATCAATTAACAGAAGCACAAAAAAAGGCTGTCAATGAGATTTGCTATGACTTATTAGCGCCATATCCAATGCGTCGCATGCTTCAAGGGGATGTGGGGAGTGGTAAGACACTTGTTGCATTTCTAGGCATGATGGCTGCGGTTTTAGCTGGATATCAAGCTGTCTTAATGGTTCCAACTGAAATTCTAGCCAAACAACACGTTGTGAATTTTAATCGGATTTTTGAAGACATTGGCTACCATAGCGAGATTTTAGTTAGTGCAATGAAAGCTAAAGAGAAGAAAGACGTCTTAGATGGACTTGCAAGTGGAAGAATACGAATTGTCATTGGAACGCATGCCTTAATTCAACCCGCTGTGACTTATAAGCAATTAGGAATCGCAATTATTGACGAGCAGCACCGGTTTGGAGTAGATCAACGTCATGCTTTAATGGAGAAAGTTGAAGCAGAAGAAACTTTAAACATATTACAAATGACAGCGACTCCAATTCCACGCTCACTAGCCCAAACAATCTATGGGGATATGACGGTGTCAACAATTGCTCAATTACCTAAAGGGAGAATACCGATTGAAACAAAATTAATCGATGATGATAATCTCGATTTCCTTTATAATAAAATGGTGGAAGAATTAAAAGAGGGACACCAAATATACTATGTTCTTCCCATCATTGATCAATCTGAACATTTAGAACAAATTGAGAATGTAAATGCGATTAAAGAAAAATTATCCGTACAGTTTCCAGAGTGGAATGTAGGAGCTTTACACGGTCAATTGAGTAAAGATGACCAACAACAAGTGATGAATGCTTATGAACAAAATAAACTTCAAATTCTAGTTGCAACAACGATGGTAGAAGTCGGCGTCGATGTACCTAATGCGACAATTATAGTTATCCATTCAGCTGAACGCTTTGGCTTAGCTCAGTTGCATCAATTAAGAGGACGTGTCGGACGTAGTAACCTACCAAGTTATTGTTACTTAATTGGTAAACCTACAACTGAACAAGGTAAAAAGCGTCTTGAAATTATGGAACAAGAATCGGATGGCTTCATTATAAGTCAAGAAGATATGAAGATACGCGGGATGGGTGATATCTTAGGCTTAGCCCAAAGCGGGATTCCTCAATTTAAGTATGCGAACCTTTTCGAAGATCAACATATCCACAAAGTAGCCAAGGATGAAGTTACGTGGTATTTAAATCATCCTTTAGAGTTAGAAGATCAGGAAATTAATGCAATCATTAATTGGTTGACAAACCAGCAAATAAAAATTTAGTATAGATAGAAATAAAAAGATAGTGGAGGGATAAAATGATTACAATTGCAATCGATGCTATGGGTGGCGACAATGCACCAAAAGCCATTGTTGATGGCGCAAATTTAGCAATAAAAACATTCAACGATATCCAAATTAATTTATATGGTGATAGTGAAAGTATTGAACAATACTTAGTCAAAGATGACCGTATTAAAGTCATTCACACAACTGAAATTGTCACTGGAGAAGATGAACCCGTGAGAGCCATTCGTCGGAAGAAAGATTCGTCTATGGTTGTTGCTGCACGTGATGTCAAAGAAGGTAAAGCAGATGCTTTATTATCTGCCGGTAATACAGGTGCTTTATTAACCGCTGGTTTACTAGTTGTTGGACGAATTAAGAATATTGACCGTCCTGGATTAATGCCAATTATTCCAACAGTATCAAAAGAATCACCCCAAGTGATCCTAATGGATGCTGGAGCAAATGCTGAAGTGAAACCAGTTAATCTAGAACAATTTACAGTATTAGCTAACTTTTACGCTAAAAATGTATTAAATGTAGAAAATCCACGTATTGGTTTATTAAACAATGGAACTGAAGAAGGTAAAGGGAATTCAATTACTAAAGAGGCTTTCGATTTAATGAAGCAATTAGATAATATTAATTTTATTGGGAATGTCGAGGCGAAGTCTATCTTAACCGGAGAAGTTGATATCGTCATTACGGATGGCTTTACAGGTAATGCAGTCTTAAAAACTCTGGAAGGAACAGTTAAAAGTGTTGTTGGATTGTTACTTGATACGCTAAAAAACTCTGGATTAAAAACAAAAATTGGTGCAGGTTTAATTAAAGACTCATTAAAAGAAACATTTAACAATCTAGATGATACGAAGCAAGGTGGGGCAGTTTTACTTGGCGTAAAATCTCCAGTAATTAAAGCACACGGATCTTCCAACGACGAAGCAATATTTAATGCGATTCGTCAAGCAAGAACAGTTGTAAGCGCGGGTGTCGTTCAAGATGCTGTAAATTATTTTGAAAATTAGAATTTTTTTAATGCGTAAAGACATCAGACGTATTGCTTCCTATATGAACTTTAATACATATTAAAATATAAAAAAAGATATAATTAATTAGAAAAAATGATAGACAAATGAGATGATTATTTGTATCATGTTATATAATGTAAATTTGTTATAATGAACGGAGGTGTATCAATTGAGTGAAAATCAAAATACTTTAAATACTGTAAGGGAAATGATTGTAGATCGTTTCGGTGTTCAAGAAGATAAAGTAAATGCAGAAATGACATTTGAAGACCTTGGAGCTGATTCATTGGATGTTGTGGAACTTGTTATGGAATTAGAAGATCACTTCAATATCCAGTTCGATGACGAAAGAATTGAAGAGTTATCTACAGTAGGTGACGCAGTAAGATACATCGATGAATTAAAATAGTTCTATCTTTAGCAATATATAAAAAAACAACGCTGCTTGTTTTTAAATAAGTAGTGTTTTTCTTTTTTTATAAAGGACACCGGAGGGAAATTATGGAAAGTAACAAGACTATATTAGAGATGAAAGACGTAGAAATAGGATTCCGTGTTAAAGATGATTACTATAATGCAGTTGATGGTGTGTCATTAACATTATCTAAGAACGAAAAATTAGCAATCGTTGGAGAATCTGGTTCTGGTAAAAGTACACTCGCAACTGCGATTGTAGGTCTTCATGATCCAAAAAACTCAAAACAAACAGGCGAAATTAACTATAAAGGCAAAAACATTTTAAACATGTCTGAGAAAGAATATCTAAAAATTCGTGGTGATGAGATTGGAATGATTTTCCAAGATCCATTAGCTTCATTAAACCCGTTAATGACGATTGAAGCACAAATTGAAGAGCCATTATTTTATCATACTAAATTAAATAAAAAGGAACGTCATAATCGTATCCTCGAATTATTAGATCAAGTGGGAATTGCCAATCCAAAACGTATGGCAAAACAATATCCACATGAACTTTCAGGTGGTATGAGACAACGTGTTATTATTGCCATTGCTTTAGCATGTAAACCAGGTATCATCATCGCTGATGAGCCAACAACAGCTTTAGACGTTACGATTCAAGCACAGATTCTTGATTTATTAAATGAAATTCAAGAAGAAACAGAGTCAGGAATTATCTTAATTACCCATGACTTAGGAGTAGTTGCTGAAACGGCTGACCGAGTAGCTGTAATGTATGCAGGTGAGTTTGTGGAAATCGCAACAGTGGAAGAGTTATTTAATAATCCTAAACATCCATACACAAGGTCATTATTAAGATCAATTCCACAATCTAATGATTTAGTGGATGAAGAATCAGGAGAACTACATGTTATTCAAGGTGTAGTTCCGTCAATCACAAATCTACCAAGAACAGGATGTCGTTTTGCTCACCGAATTCCTTGGATTAATGAAGAGGAACATGAGCATAATCCTGAATTACACGAAGTAGCAGAAGGTCATTGGGTACGTTGTACTTGTCATGAAAACTTCTACTTCCCTGAGGAGGTTGAATAATGTCTGGATTAATAGAGATAAAAGATTTAAAAGTACATTATCCAATACGTAGTGGCTTCCTTAACAGAGTCACAGATTATGTATATGCAGTTGATGGTGTAGACTTATCATTCGAAGAAGGTAAAACTTACGGTCTAGTCGGGGAATCTGGATCTGGTAAATCAACAATTGGTAAAGCTATTGTTGGATTAGAAAAGATTACATCTGGCGAGATTTACTATAACGGCAAAGATGTTTCAAAAGAAGCTCGTAAACGCCGCTCAGACTATCGTCAAAATGTTCAGATGATATTCCAAGACGCTATGTCAAGTTTTAATCCTAAAAAAAGAATCGTTGACGTTTTAGCTGAGCCTATTCGTAACTTTACGAATATGACACCAGATGAAGAACGTCGCCGTATGATTGAGCTTTTAGATATTGTTGGTTTAACAGAAGATGCTTTAACTAAATACCCGCATCAATTCTCTGGTGGACAAAGACAACGTATCGGTGTAGCGAGAGCTGTGGCAATTAATCCTAAATTAATTATCGCAGATGAACCTGTATCGGCACTAGATTTATCAGTTCAAGCTCAAGTTCTTAACTTCATGAAGAGAATTCAAGAAGAATATAACGTTAGTTATTTATTCATCTCACACGATTTAGGTGTTGTAAAACACATGTGTGATGAAATTGCGATTATGTATCGTGGGCGCTTCACAGAGTACGGTAATAAAGAGGACATCTATGAAGATCCTCAACATATCTATACACGTCGTTTACTTTCGGCTATTCCTCAAATCGATCCTAACAATCGTGATGAGCATAAGAAGAACCGTTTACGCGTTGAAAAGGTATATCAAGAAAACCAATCAAAATACTTTAGTGAAAATGGTCGAGTTTATGACTTAAAAGCAGTCTCTGATACTCATTCAGTTGCTTTAAAAGATGTAGCTTCGACTTTAGAAGGGGGCGCTTAATACTATGTGGAAAACAATATTAAGACGTGTTGTTCTTATGATTCCCCAAGTGTTTATCCTAAGTATTATTGTATTTGTTCTAGGTGCAATGATGCCCGGGGATGCACTGACTGGGTTAGTGGATCCAACTATTTCTGCTGATCAAATTGAAGCAATGCGTGAACAATTAGGTTTAAATAAATCATGGCCGGAAAGATATGTTGATTGGATGAGCGGCGCGCTACAAGGAGACTTCGGTCGTAGTTGGGCACACCGTATGCCAGTAGCTCAAATTATTAGCCAACGTATCGGACCAACATTATGGCTATCATTATTAACTGTCATTATTACATATGGAATTGCCTTACCATTAGGTTTATTATCAGGTCGATTCCAAAACTCATTCTTTGATCGTACAGTTAACGTTTATAACTTTGTAACCTATTCAGTACCGTCTTTCGTATTAGGCCTATTATTTATCTGGCTATTTGGTTATACACTAGGTTGGTTCCCAACTCGTGGTACTGTAGGTTCTGGTATTCAACCAGGAACATTAGAATATATTGGTTCTAGAATTTATCATATGATTCTTCCAGCATTTACAATGGGTATTTTAAGTACGACTGGTATCATCCAGTACTTAAGAACTGGAGTTGTAGATGCTAAATCACAAGATTACGTACGTACAGCTCGTTCAAAAGGTGTACCGATGAGTAAGATTTATAGTCGCCATATCTTCAGAAACTCAATGTTACCGATTGCGCAAAGTATGGGATATACTTTAACTGGATTAATTTCAGGATCAGTAATTACAGAGCAAATCTTTACTTACCAAGGTATGGGACAACTATTTATTACATCGATCACTGGACGTGACTTTACAGTTATGACGACACTTGTACTGTTATTCGGTATTATGACTTTATTGGGAACGTTAATATCAGATATTATTATGATATTTGTTGACCCAAGAATCCGAATCAACTAGAAAGGAGGAATGTTTCATGGATAAAGAAGAAAAACAATATAACAAAGAAGATCAAATGATAAATGAAGAAGCTTTAGATCAGTCGTTAGAGGTAGCTCAAGCTGAAGGCGAAGCATTACCTCCTATGGGATTCGAAGTCATTCGAAGAGAGTTTGTCAAAGATAAGGCAGCAATCGTTGCGTTATTTGTATTCATTGCAATCATCTTAATTGCATTCATTGGTGCGATGGTTGTCGATCATGATGCAGCAACTAGAGTTGATTTATTTAGTCGATATGCTGAACCAGGAGAAAATGGTTTTATTCTTGGAGCTGAAGAGGGTGGACGAGATGTTCTCTCACTCTTAATTATTGGTACACGTAATAGTATATTTATTGGTTTTGCCGTAACTATTATTACATCAATTATTAGTATTGCTTTAGGAATTATCGCAGGTTACTATGGTGGATTTGTAGAAGATATTATGATGCGTATTGTCGACTTCATCATTATTTTACCACCATTAGTATTAATCATTGTAATCGTAACAATTGTTCGTCGATTTGATATGTGGTCACTCATTGCTATTCTATCAGCATTAGGTTGGGCCGGAGGAGTTCGATTGTTCCGTACATCCGCTTTAAGTGAGGCGTCTAAAGATTATATAAGCGCTTCTAAAACGATGGGAACACCGGATTGGAAAATTATGTATCTAGAGTTAATGCCGAACTTAAGTTCATTAATCATTACAAGCTTAACGTTAGGTCTTTCAGGTAATATCGGTATTGAGACAGGTCTAACTTTCTTAGGCTTCGGTTTACCATCTGAAACACCAAGTTTAGGTACTTTAATCGCTGCGGCGAACAACCCAGATGTTATTCAAAACAAAGTATGGGTATGGCTTCCCGCTGTTGGAGTAATCTTAGCACTAATGTTAAGTATTAACTATATGGGACAAGCATTCCAACGTGTGGCTGATTCAAAACAACGTCTTGGATAAACAGTTACAAATACTATTTTTTAGAACCGAGCGATGCGTCGCTCGGTTTTTTTTATGAGTTTTTTTCTAATGTTATGTGTAAAATTTGATGAAACATAACTTATATATTAAAATTTTTATATATATATAAATCCATTCATTTAATAGAAAAAAATATGGAAAGTGTATAGGAATAATGAAGTCTATAATATAAAAGTTTTATTAAATTGCATTATAATTAAAATGATTAAAAGCCAATAAGAATAACCTAAAACTATAGATATTAAAGCGATAATGATTTAAAATGTACTATACCGCTTGCATTAAAATTGTATAATTTTTTTTATTTATTCTAATGCTAGGGAAATCATTTTATAGGAGGATTTTAATGAAAAAATCGATTTAAAAATATGTTTCACTAACAACTTTAGCTATGACATTTGCTTCGACTTTAGTTGGGCCTACGACGCAGTTAGTCTCAGCTCAAGAAGAAGGAGAAGATGGGGTATTAGAGTTTGATACTTTAGTACAAAATGAAGGTGAACCTATCGAAGGTGGTACTTTAAATTACGCTTTAGTATCAGATAGTACATTTTCTGGAGTTCTTAACAACTTATTATACACTGGTCAACCAGATAGTGAAATTATTAATTTCTTTAATCCAGGACTTTATGGATATGATGAGAACTTCACTATTGATAATTCAGGATTTGCTGATATCGAAATGGATCCAGAGAACAGCCAAGTAACGATTACTATTCCAGAAGGACATACATGGCATGATGGTGAAGAAATTACAATTGATGACGTAATCTTCCCATACTACGTTATTGGTAATCCTGATTATACTGGAATTCGTTACGGATCAGATTTCCAAAACGTTGCTGGTATGGAAGAGTACCACAATGGAGATGCTGAAGAAATTTCAGGTCTTGAACGAGTGAATGATTACACGTTAACAGTAACATATAATACATTTAATAACTCAATGCTTCAAGCTGGTGGTGGTGTTTCTAATTATATCGAACCAGAACATCTACTAGGTGAAGTACCAGTGGCTGAATTGGAAGATAGCGAATATGTTCGTAAAAACCCAGTTGGTTTCGGACCATTTAAAGTAGAATCGATCACACCAGGTGAAGCGGTAACTTTAACTGCATTTGACGAGTATTATGATGGACGTCCTAACATCGATGAAATGGTTATTGAAGTAGTAAATTCTTCTACAATCGTATCTGAATTAAAAGCTGGAAACTATGATATTGCTTCATTACCAGCTGACCAATATGAAACATATGCTGATGCAACGAACTTTACTCCTGTTGGATTCTTAGAGAACGCTATTACTTATATCGGGTTCAAACAAGGGACATGGGATGAAGAGAACGGCGAAGTTGTACCAGAACCAGAACGTGTCACATCAAATAAAGCATTACGTCAAGCAATGGCTTATGCGATTGATAATAACGCAATTGCAACTCAATTCTATTATGGATTACGCCAAAACGCTAATTCACATATTACACCAAACTTTACAGAGTATCATAATGCTGAACAAGAGGGATATACATTTGATCCAGAACGTTCTCAACAATTACTTGCTGATGCAGGCTTTGTAGATAACGATGGCGACGGCTTTGTTGAAGACCCTAATGGAGAACCATTTACATTAGGTTTCGCTTCAATGTCCGGTGGAGAAACGGCTGAGCCGATTGCTCAATATTACATCCAATCTTGGCAACAAATCGGTATTAACGTTGAACTCGTTGATGGACAATTAATGGAATCTAATTCATTCTACGAACGTATTGAAGCAGACGATCCAGCCATCGATGTATTTCAAGCTGCTTTCGGTGTTGGTGGAGATCCAAACCAAAGTGGTTTATATGGTCGTTCTGCACCATTTAACTTCACACGTTGGGCAACAGAAGAAAATGATGAATTGTTAGCAGCCATTGAATCAGAAGAATCCTTTGATGAAGAATTCCGTCAACAAGCATTCTATGACTGGCAAGAATATATGATTGAAGAAGTTCCAACAATCCCAACATTATTCCGCTACACATTAACAGCTGTTAATAACCGTGTAAGCCAATGGGATACTCAAATTGGTTCGGACTTGAAATGGTCAGATATCTACTTACTATCTGAAGAACCAACTGCTGAATAAGCTAAAAATTTAACATCGTATTTGAAAGCACCCAGCTGGGTGCTTTTTTTATACCTTAAATTGTCAAATTAAGTGCAACACAGTTTTATAAAAGATTTCATAAGGTGTTTTCCAATTCAAACATTTTTTGGGACGTGTATTTAATTTCGTTGCCCAACCTTGTATCTCTTCATCAGTTGCA
>NZ_JBGQQX010000070.1:0-8658 GCF_045528525.1 Ruoffia sp. FAM 26255
GAACACGATTCCACGGAAATCCTTACACTACCGAACACCGTTGGAAGTATTTTTGAGTTACTTAGATGAAGCAGTTTTGTCTAGCTTAATTTGACAAATCAAATAAATTAAAGCAAAATATTAGACAAACCTAAAAAAAATAAGGTTGACCAAAATATTTTTAGAGGTTATACTAAAATTAGAAAAATTTAGTTTTTAAAGGAGGTTTTTATTTGTTAACTGTAAAAAAATTATCTGTTGCGTACTGCGATACACCGGTATTCAATAATTTATCCGTCCATTTTAATGCAGGGAAGATTACTGGCATTATCGGACCTAATGGAGCTGGTAAATCTACTTTAATCAAGGCAATATTGGGTCTTATTCATCCAAAATCAGGTAGTAGCGCGCTTGATGGTCATTCAATGGCAACAGTAAAAAAGAAGGTTGCCTATGTAGAGCAACGAAAGGATTTAGATCTCAGTTTTCCAATCAATGTCTATGATTTGGTTTTAACTGGTAGTTATGGAAAACTGGGATTGTTTAAGACTCCAGGAAAAAGCGAACGTGTTGCTTGTGATGCAGCTCTTGAGCAAGTTAAAATGACTGACTTTGCTAATCGGCAAATAGGTAATTTGTCAGGCGGACAATTACAGCGGGTATTCGTAGCTCGAGCAATTTTACAACAGGCAGAAATTGTTGTCTTAGATGAACCTTTTGTTGGAATTGATGTGGAAAGTGAGCGTGCCATCATGGCTATTTTAAAACAATGGCGAGACGAACAAAAAACCATTATCGTTATCCATCACGATTTAAATAAAGTTTATGATTACTTTGATGAATTAGTCATTATGAATCACGGAATCATTGACTTTGGGCCAACTCAAGAAGTCTACAATTCGAAGAATATCAGTAAAGCATTCAGTGATGACTTATCTTCAGTTCTATTTCAGGAGGTAAATTGAATGACTGCTCTCTCGGATTTTTTTCAAGCGTTAGGAAAATATGATTTCCTTCAAAGTGCATTAATCACTGCAATAATGGTGGGGATTATGTCTGGGATTATTGGGAGTTTCATCATTCTACGAGGAATGTCTTTGATGGGGGACGCTATTTCTCATTCAGTATTGCCAGGGGTTGCTGTTGCTTATATGTTAGGTATAAATATCTTGATTGGAGCATCTATTTTTGGTGTACTAGCTGCAATGTTAATCGGCTACGTGGCTTCTCATAGTAAAATCAAAGTAGATACTGCAATAGGGGTTGTCTTCAGCTTCTTTTATGCATTGGGATTCATTTTAATCTCTATGGCCGAAAGCTCAACCAATCTACACCATATTTTATTTGGAAACATTCTAGCTGTTAGTAATAGTGATATGATCACAACGGCAATTGTTTTAGGAATTGTGATTATTTTTGTACAAGTATTTTATAAAGAATTGTTAATCACTTCCATTGATCAGACCTTCGCTAAAACATATGGATTAAATACCCAACTAATCCACTATAGCCTTATGCTCGTCTTAACGCTAGTAACCGTATCAGCATTACAAACTGTCGGAATCATCTTAGTAGTGGCCATGTTAATTACGCCAGCTGCAACAGCATACTTTTGGACCGACCGCTTGTCCGTGATGCTTGTTTTCTCCGCTATATTTGGTGTTGTCGCATCAATTTGTGGTTTGTACTTCAGCTACACATTCAACTGGGCTTCTGGTCCAGCGATTGTTATTGTCGCAGCAGGGTTATTCTTAATTTCCTTTATCTTCTCACCAAAACAAAACTTGTTACATATACACAAAAATAGAAAAGAGGCGTAAATATGAAAAGAATATTAGTAACCATCGTAGTAGTGATCGCAACCGTCGCCGGAGTAATCTTTTTTGTCAACGGACGAAGTGGAGATTCCAAACAATCAACAGATTCCAAAAAAATCAGCGTAGTAACTACAAACTCGATTTTGGAAGACATGGTTAAAAATGTGGCTAAAGATCGCGTTGAACTATATAGTATTGTTCAACGCGGCGTGGATCCCCACGAGTATGAACCTAAACCGGAAGATATCTCAAAAGCAACAGATGCAACAGTTTTATTTCACAACGGACTGAATTTAGAAACTGGCGGTAGTGGTTGGTTCAAGAAGTTGGTAAGCACTGCTCATAAAGAATTCGATAAAGATGTTTTCGCCGCCAGTGAAGGTGTAACACCGGAGCACTTAACAACCAACGTCGAAGAAGAAGATCCTCATGCCTGGCTTGATTTAGCCAATGGTGTTCAATACGTCAAAACAATCACCAAAGTCTTAAAGGAAAAAGATTCAAAAAATGCAGATTATTACCAAACTAATTCTGATGCTTATATCAAAAAATTACAAAAGTTACATGAGGAAGCGCAATCAAAATTTCTCGATATTCCTGAATCACAGCGTTTATTGGTCACCTCAGAGGGTGCCTTCAAATACTTCTCAAAAGCCTATCATGTTGCGCCAGCTTACATTTGGGAAATCAATACCGAATCTCAAGGTACTCCCGAACAAATGAAAGCTGTGTTAGCTAAAATAGAAAACTCTGATGTCAAACATTTGTTCGTAGAAACCTCTGTTTCATCTAAGTCAATGAATAAAGTTGCCGATGAAACGGGATTAGAAATTTATTCCAAAATTTTTACTGATTCATTAGCAAAAGAAGGTTCCGAAGGCGATACCTACTATACAATGATGAAATGGAATCTAAACAAAATTCATGATGGTCTAGCTTAGCAATGTTAAAAACATATTGATATTTTAAAGTTTCCCTCTAAGTAATTATTCTTGTAGTTTATTTAGAGGGACGACTTTTGATGATTGAGCGGTCCTCAGATATCTCATTACGATAAGATATCATCAAAAGACAAATTATTACTTAGCTAATTTTTTTCTTAGGATTATTTTTAGATATGTTACATAAAGACACCCCAGTTTAATAACGTAGGATGCTACTGATTTTACTTGAAAGGAGAACTAACATTGACACCAACCCAAGAAAAGTATCTGCTAGTTATTGACAAACTTAGTAAAGATAAAAAGTTGGTAAGAAATAGACAGGTTGCTGATATCCTAGAGGTCAAGCCTTCTTCTGTTACAGAAATAATGGATAGACTGGTAAATCAAAATATGATTCAGCACATTTCTTATCAAGGTGTTTTTTTAACATCCTCGGGTGAGGAACAAGTAGCTTTACTTAAAGAAAGACGTCTCATACTCTCAACTTTCTTAACATCATATCTCGGCATTTCTAGAACTGAGGCACCAGAAATTATAAATGAACTCCTACAAATTCATAGCTCTCTATTTTTTGAAAGACTTAAATGTTATATAGAACAGGAGACTATTGAAAGTCGTATCCAATATGATAAATACTTTTCAAAAAATAAGTTGGAATGGCAACAGTTTTTTTGACAAATTTTATAAGGTGCAGAACTTCTTTCCGTATGCTATTCCGATTGTCCTTGACAATGAGCCTCCTCGGATGTGACGATCTTCGGCAGGAGCTAACAGTTAAAGTTAGACTGCCTCGCTAGCGTTAGCACATCCGAGCTCATTATCAAGGATTCGCTGCGCCAATCTCTGGTTACGGTAACCAACCGGTGTCTCGTAGCCAAGTGTACCGTGCAACCGAAGGTGGTTCCACCAATTGACATAGTCAAATAACTCCAAATCCAATTGTTGTAAGGTTTCAAATGTGTATTGATAGACAAATTCTACTTTCAGCGACTTATAAGTTGATTCAGCTACGGCATTATCAAAAGGACAGCCTTTATGACTCAATGATCGATTGATGTCAAAAGTTGTTAATAATTCATCAATAGCTTGGTTATCAAACTCTTTTCCACGATCAGTATGAAAAATCTCAACCTCTGTCAGAGGTTGTTTGATACGGCTAAATGCTTTTTTTACTAGAACGGCATCTTTATGTTCTCCACAAGAATAGCCGAGAATTTCTCGATTGAACAGATCCAAAATGAAACAGACATAATTCCATTTTTTCTCGACTCGTACATAAGTCAAGTCTGTTACGATCGCTTCTAATGGGTTGTCTCTTAAGAATTTACGATTCAATACGTTTGTCGTTTTGGCTTCATTGCAAGTAGAATGATGTACTTTAAAATAAGCAACAGTATAGCTCGATTTTAATCCTCTATTTTTCATGATTCTACTAATTTTTCGTCGGCTGATCTGAATGCCTCGTTTTGATAAGGCTTTTTTTATTTTTCTTGAGCCGTAGGCCTTTCGGCTGCGGATAAATTCTTCAGCGACTACTTCTTCAAGTTCTGATTCGTCTTTCTTTGGTTTTGATTGATAATAATAGGACTGACGTGATAGACCTAATATTCTGCACATCGCTGATATAGGGTAAAGATGCTTATTCGCATCGATTACTTGTCTCTTCGTCCGAATATCAGCGCTGCTTGCTTTAAAATATCATTTTCCATTTCTAATTGCTGGTTTCTTTTACGTAGTTCTAACAATTCTTTTTGTTCAGGCGTAAGATTATCTTTTTCTTTGAATGAACCACTCGTTTTAGATTGCTTTACCCATTTGTCAAATGCTGAAGCCGTTAGTTCATATTCTCGAATGATTTCTACACGTGGCTTTCCAGCTAAGTAAAGATTGACGATTTGTTGCTTGAATTCTTGTGAAAAAGTTCTTCGTGTTCTCTTAGACATAAAAATTCCTCCTGGTATATTTTCTTCTAGTCTACACACCTTAATTTTTCTGTCTAGTTAATTGTAGCCTATCCAGATTCATACCTACAAAATTATCCTATATGTAATTTTTTTAATGAATCTTTTATTAAATTTATATACTATCCGCAAGCACAACACTACTGGTATCGATAGCATATTTTAATCCGCGCATGAATTGATATTCATAATAGTGTTTGTTAATAACTATTAAGTCCTGGATGTAGGATAGAAGTTGAGACAGATTTTGAGAGAGGGTAAACTAATCTCAAAGGAAGGTATCTCGTCATGCCAAAACGCTACACGAAAGAATTTAAGAAGCGATTTTAGAGTTGCACAAACAAGGAAAATAAGCACGACAATTATCCTTAGAATACGAAGTTGGATATTCTACTATACTAAAGTGGGTTCAAGTTACAACCAGAATAAGTCCGGGCGGACTTACTCCGGACGAAGCTAAAGCTTTAAAAAAGCAATTAAAAGAAAAAGACGAGGAACTCCTCATCTTAAAAAAATCACTCGGCCTGCTGGCAAAGAAATAGAAATCATTGAATTCATCCGTCAAGAAAGAGAAGCAGGCCATCACAGTGTGTCAAAAATGTGTCGTCTGCTTGGCATATCTAGAGCTGTGTACTATCGTAAAATTAATCCGACCCCATCCAAAAGAGCTAACGAACAAGTTTTGTTGGATCGTCGAGTCCTCCGTGTCTACCACGAAAGTGGTCGTGTCTACGGTGCTGGGAAAATTCATTATATACTCGCACAAAACTATTCAGACTATCGAAAAATCAGCATGAAATGTATTCAGAGATCAATGAGGCGTCAAAAGATCCGATCTATTGTCATTAAGAAATTCAAAGCAGGTAAGCCTGCCAAGAAACTCTTGAAAAACTATCAAAATTTATTGAAGCAAGATTTTTCTACTACTAGGTTGAATCAGAAATGGGTAGCTGATATCACATACATCCATACGTTAGACGATGGATGGTGCTATCTCTCAACCATCATGGACCTTCATTCAAGAAAAATTATCGGTTATCACTTTGATCGTAATATGACGACTGTTATTGTAGAAAAAGCCCTTGAGGACGCTGTTTCAAATAGAAATGTTGAAAATGGGCTGATTTTGCATACCGATTTAGGGTCGCAGTATACAAGTAATGAATACGAAGAACGGCTGAAAGAATTAACTATCACCATTCCTACAGCCGTAAAGGCTGTCCCTACGATAACGAAGGAATCGAATCATTCCATGCATTATTGAAGAAAGAACATGTGTCCCAACGACCAATATATCAAACTTTTGAAGAAGCAAGGCGACAAATTTTCAGTTACGTTCAAGGATTTTATAACAACCACAGAATTCACAGTGCTTTAGCATATCTGTCTCCGGTTGAATTTTAGAAAAAGATACTGGCTGCTTAACATAAAAAATCTCTCGTAAAAAGTGTCTCAGCTATTGACTCTAATCCAAAAAGCATTATCACATTCCAGGAGGAATGGTTCTACAAACGGATTTATGCAGCCAGTATACAATAATCGAATCTTCCTATGCATCATTGAAAAAAGAAGAGGTCTATACGACTACTTACTCAGATTTTGAAGAAGCCAAACGAGCGCTATTTAGCTACATTAGTTCGATTGGTTATCTAACTCCACAGGAGTTTGAAGACCTGTCAAGAGAGGAAATAGCATAACCATCTCTATTAAAATTTGTCCAAGATATTGACCCAAATACATATTATCTGCAATATTTACTTAATAACTGTAATTGAGATTGGAGAATTTTTAACCATATAAGTAGCATGCGAACCAAAATATCCTTTAATTCCATGCATTGATCGCGATCCAATGATTAAGATATCTGCAGATGTTGCTGGCAAAATCGTCTTAGTAATTTCCTCGGCCGGATCACCTTCTCCACTGTACAGCTGAATGTTTTTTACACCGCTATTTTCTGCATATTGTTTGTACTTTTCCAAATTAAGTAACAATTGACTTTGTTTCTGGCTCAAGTACTCAGGGTCTAACGCTTCATAAACATTCAACTCTTCAATTTCTAAAATTGAGGCAATCAGTAATGCGGCTCCAGTTTTACTCGCTTGCTTTACAGCATATTGAAAGGCTTTTTGAGCTCCTTCTGATTCATCTACCCCAACTAAAATATTTTTAAATTCATCAAATCCTTCCATAGTGCATCTTACCTTTCATTAATTAATTGATTATATTTTTTATTTCCTTTATACAGTTCAATAATTGTCCACGCTAACAGTAGTAATACTGCGACGATAATGACATAGGCAATAGAATCAGCTAGTACAAGTTGGCTTGATGTCACCTTTTCACCAAAAAAACCTTCAATTTGGCCGGGCAATCCAATCAAATTTAAATATGTCAATCCAATTACTGAACCCCATCCTAGTATCCGAATAACTATCGAATTTTTAAACCGGCTTCCCATTTCCACCTCACTATTGGTCATCATTAATAATGGTACCATCGAAAATGGTAACGCAAAAGCTAAGAAGACTTGTGAATTATTCATTAGTGTATTTAACGCTGTGTGCTCCCGAATCGTTCCTTGCCTGCTTGTAATAATTACACAGATTAACACTGGGATAACTGAAATCAAACGCGTAATTAAACGTCTTAGCCAAATTGGCATTCTCATATGAATGAATCCCTCCATAATTACTTGTCCAGTTAAAGTTCCGGTAATCGTTGAATTTTGTCCAGAAGCTAGTAACGCGACTGCGAATAATGTAGAAAGAAGACCTGATTTTGCAACGGTGATTAAAATTCCGTTACTCAATGTATCCGGATTTGATAAAGCCTCATACAACCCAAAGAATGATGGATCTTTCACTGCCCCTGTTTTAAAAACAGCAACTCCCATTATGAGCAATAAGGAGTTAACAAAAAAAGCGAGAGTCAATTGAATGTTAGAATCCCATGTTGAAAATCGTACAGCATTGGCGATTTCATCTTCATCCGTACGATTTATCTTTCGAGTCTGAGACACAGCCGAATGTAGATATAAATTATGAGGCATAACTGTTGCACCAATAATTCCTAATGCACCAGTTAAAGGCGTTTGACCACCAATTGAATGTGTAGAGGAGAACGTTTCACCAGTCGGAACCAATCCTTTAAGTACATCCCCCCAATTAGGATCAGACAACGCTACTTGATAAACAAACACAAAAAGAATTACAAAAATCAAACAGACAACTATTGCTTCAATTTTTCTAAAACCAACTTTCGTTAACAACAATAATAATAAAACATCAAATACCGTAATAAAGACTGCGACGACAAGCGGAATATTAAAAAGTAAATAAAGAGCAATTGATGCGCCAATTACTTCCGCAATATCTGTTGCCATAATCGCTAATTCCGTTAAAATCCATAAAATGATTCCTAGTTTTTTACTCGTTCTCGCTCGAATTGCTTGAGCTAAATCCATTTGACTAACAATTCCCAATTTAGCAGCCATATATTGTAATAGCATTGCAATTAAACTAGACATTAAAATGACCGACATTAATAAATACTGGAAGTTTTGCCCACCCGTAATCGAAGTAGACCAGTTGCCTGGATCCATATATCCCACAGCAACTAATGCTCCCGGTCCAGAATAGGCGAACAGGATTTTCCAAAAGCCTTTGCCTTTGGGTACCTCGACAGTTCCGTTAATTTCCTCTAAAGAGGGACCATTCGCATGCTGAATTAATCGAGGTTTGTGCTCTTTACCGGACTGACTTGTTGTATCTTTTAAAATATTTCCACCTTCCTTTAAAAACATCATAAGCATACACCTCTTTTTTATTAACGCCAATTGTAAAATTAAGCTAGACAACTAAAACAGCCATTTGTGGTACACTCAACTTGTAATTCCGACCAAAGAATACAAAGGAGTGACCACAAATGACCTACACCCATCTTACCACGGATGAA
>NZ_JBGQQX010000071.1:0-8359 GCF_045528525.1 Ruoffia sp. FAM 26255
AGTGAATTCTCCTTTTAGTAATGTGTGGTAACTTTATTATATAGGAATTCACTGGCTTTTTGTGTACATACAAAAAAAGGTGTCAGTGAGATTTCTCTCACCAACACCAAAAATTCAAGAACCAAAATAAAGAGTTCTAATTAATAACGCTCGTAATTTTTAAAGAGTTCCTCTAAATCAGCAATCTCTTTTTGAAGTCTTTCGCCAACGGTTGTCTCTTTAACTCTTGTTCGGTCTTCTACACGATCAACCAAACGTTTAACTGATACGATATCTTTCTTATTCATCACCGCATCATCAATCGAATCAAATGGTTGGTGAGCTACTAACTGCATTCCCCAACTGTTTGATAATAAAGTATAACCGGCAATACCAGTTTGTGAATGATAAGGTTTTGAGAAACCTCCATCAATTACAATCAAGCGACCATTTCCTTTAATTGGGCTCTCGCCGTCTTTTGCTTTGACGGGTGTATGACCATTAATAATATGTGCTGTCTTATCCAGCCCAAATTCATGTAAAATATCTAAACAATTAATCTCATTATTTCTTAATTGGTAGTACGGGTTCTTAGGTTCTTTATGCGTTTCCTTATCTTCGACGTAATAACGTTCAAATGTCTTCATCGCACCTTTTCCAAATAGGGAAGACGAATCTCCGCACCATAAATACCACATAATATCCGTTGAGAAATCATCTGAAACTTCTCTATTAATGAAAGCTTTGTAGACATGAGTTTCAAAGAAATCGAGTAACTCTTTTCCAGCATAAGACATATTATCAATACGTAATGATTTAAAGTCGCCATTTTCATGCATTGGAATTCCACCATGAATAAGTAGGTTGTTATTGTAAACTAAATACATTCCTCCATTATCCAATAAGAAGTTAATGTGGCGTCTAAGTTTTTCACTTCCTAAGAATGAATCTTTTAGCTTCTCAAGTAATGCTTCTTCTTCCTCTGTTAGCTCATTAGGATTATCCCAGTTTACTGTTGGTGCATGGAAGTTACTTAAAGCATACTCTTTTCCTTCAATCTTAATTGTTTCTTTTTCTGGATTAATGGCACTCAACATGTCACGATTTTCCATCATAAAATCAGGACGTCTAGTATACAGTTGTCCCTCTAGTTTCAATTGAAGAATACTTGTTGCTTGTTGGATAATATTTAAAATTCGATATTCTAATTCAGAAACTTCATTGATATCGCTCAGTCTAGGATTGAATTTATCGATAGGCTCATAGTATTTATCTGCATACTCAATTAATGGTCTAATGTTAATTCCATATGACTCTTCAATGACATCTAAATTATTGTAACGAGATGAGATACGAATCACATTCATAATTGAAACAAGTGAACCTGCCATCGCTGCCATCCAAATAATATCATGGTTCCCCCATTGGATATCAATACTTGGCACGGCCATTAAACGGTCAATAATCTTATCTGGTGCGGGTCCTCGATCATAAATGTCTCCAACAACGTGTAAATGATCAACGACTAAATGTTGGATCGCAATACATAAAGAACGGATTAATGGTTTCGCTTGTCCTAATTCAATGACTTTATCAATAATTGTATCAAAGTAATCTTCTTTATTTGAAACTGGATTCGATTCTGAAAGTAATTCATCAATAATATAACGGTACTGTGAGTCTAACGTCTTTCTCACTTTCGAACGAGTATATTTTGTACTTGAGAATAAAGTTACTTCAATTAATAAATGAATTTGTTTACGATACCAATGAATAATCTCTTCGCTATTTAAACGATTCTCTTCCAATGTTATCTTGCCTGTTGGGTAATAGATTAATACGCTTAAATCGTCAATATCTACATTATCACGGTCTTTAAAGCAGCTTGCTACCTTTTCCTTAATACTCCCTGAACCGTTACGCATAACGTGGTTAAAAGCGACATACTCACCGTGCAAGTCACTCACAAAGTGCTCAGTCCCTTTAGGTAATTGCATAATTGCTTCTAAATTAATAATTTCTGTTAGTACACTTTCCTTAGTCGGAAATTTCTCCTTTAAAAGTGCATAATATTTATTATTCATTCCTAATCACCCCTTTAACATATAATAGTACATTTTCTACAAAAAGGCTTTAGATTTATTATAATTTTATTTTATTCCTTCTAAATGTTTGTCTAATATTACTTCTACATGCCAAAAATATAGCTAAAAGCAAAAATAACCGCCCAAAATAATATTTGGGCGGTTAATTAGTCATTGTATTTTGGGATATAACTTATATTATAGTTTATCTGCAGCTTCTAAAGCTGAGTCATAATCAGGTTCGTCAGCAACCTCGTCGACGATTTGTTTGTATTGGATGACTCCATCTTTATCTACAACAAATACAGAACGCGTTGTACGAACGTCTCCACCTAATTCAATATCTAAACCATACGCTTTACCGAATTCTCCATCAGCATCCGTATAAGTATCAACATTAAGTTCGTTTTCTTTATTCCACTCATTAAATTCATCCACTGTATTACGACCTAGTGTAATGTATTTATAACCTTTGTCAGCTGTTTTCTCAGCAAAGTTCTTAGTTTGTAATTCACATGTACGAGTTAATACATCAGGTACAACACTTAGAATTGTTACATTGCCTTTAATGACATCTGCTAATTCTACTTTGTCACCTTTGTTGTTAGTAACTGTTGCGTTAGGTGCTTTGTCCCCTACTGAAGGTTGAGTACCCTTAACTTCGATTGGATCGCCTTTAAATGTTACTTGCATGATATAACTCCCTTTCATATTTTAATACTATAGTTATTATATCGCTTGCAAGTGAATACTTCAAAGATTCTGATTGCCTATTACAGTAAGTTTGCAAAATCAGCTTCTTGGTTTTTTATATAATCTTCATCGATTTTTTCGATGTGTGTATTCTCAACGGCATCTTTTACTAAGGCTTCGACATCTAGAGCAAGTTCATAGTCTTCAATTTTTTCTTGTTTTGGTTTCGTATGAGGCGCTGTTGGTGCAAATACTGTACAGCAATCTTCATAAGGTTCATTTGAAATATCAAAGGTATCGATCTTCTCAGCTAAGGCGATGATTTCGTTTTTATCTGTCGCAATTAATGGTCTGAAGATCGGGGTTGATGTCACTTCATTGATGACACGCATACTCTTAATTGTTTGAGAAGCGACTTGTCCTAAAGATTCCCCGTTAACAATTGCGTCCGCATTATTTTGTTCAATGAGTTGATCCATGATTCGCAACATAAAGCGTCTCATTACAGTCATGGATTCGCTGTCCGGTACATGCGCTTTGATTTCTTCTTGGATTTTAGCAAATGGGACGTTGTGGAACTTAATTGGCATTCCAAAGTGTGCTAATTTAGCGGTTAATTTTTTCGCTTTTTCTAAAGCTTGTGGACTTGTATACGGTGGACTACTGAAGTGAACGGCTTCAATCTCCATCCCACGGCGCATCATTAAATACCCTGCAATGGGTGAATCAAAGCCACCCGATAACATTAACATACCGCGCCCACTTGAACCGTATGGCATCCCTTGTAGTCCTGGGTAGGATAATAAACTTAAGTAAGCTTCATCTTTAAGGTGGATACTCACTGTCAGTTTATAGGTTGGTCGTGTCATCTTAACGGCTAAGTTTTGATAGGCTTCCCCGATAACATCTCCGACTTCACGTTGAATTGCGTAGGTATCAAGTTCAAATTCTTTATCTGATCGTTTAGCCACTACTTTAAAGGATTCACCGTCTTGAATATTCAATTCACTAAATAATTCTAAAGCTCTTCTTTTAATTGCATCCATGTCTTTTGCGACAGGATAAACTGGTTCAAAACGTGAAATTCCTGGGATATCTTTTAATACTTCAATGAGCTCTTCGTAACTTGCTTGTTCCCATTTAATAAACATAAAATCACGGTTTGGATAAATTTTAATACGTTCAATATATTTTGTCTTATGTCTAATTTGTTCCGCCATCTTCTGTTGGAACATTTTACGGTTTTTACCTTTTGTCGATAATTCTCCGTAATGAATTTTAATTTGTTTTTCTTCCATTATAACTCCCCTTTAGGCGTAATTCTTAAATTGTTCGGTTACTTGTTCTAAGGTTGTAAGTAAATAATCAACGTCTTTATCTGTTGTTGTATGTGCCATACTCAGTCTGATCGCTGATTTACTAATCTCATCAGGTATATTCATGGCTTTTAACGTCGCGTGTTCTTGATGTGAGCGACTTGCACATGCACTTGTCGTTGATACAAAAACATCATGTGCTTCTAAGGCATGTAATAACACTTCGCCCGGAACGGGTGCTAAGGCTGCACAGACAATATGCTCACTACCAGTTGCCTCAGCAAATACTTGCCAATCAAGATTTTTTAAAGTTTCAATGATTCTACCGCGGTAAGTTTCTAATCTTTCTTTTGTATCCGCTTGGGTTTCATTCATTTTTCTTAGCGCTCGACTTGTCGCAACGATTCCCGCTAAATTCTCAGTACTACTGCGTCGACCAGTCTCTTGCCCACCACCATGAAGTAAAGGCATATTAGGAACGCGTTGACGTTGGGCTAGTATACCTACTCCGCGTACTGAATGGAATTTATGACTTGATAAAGTAATCATGTCAATGCGTGGCTCACGCAGCAATGCGATTTGCGAAGTGATGGTCTGAACGCCGTCCATATGCCAAATCACTTGTGGGAATTTCTGCAATAAAGTTGCGATTTCTTTAACAGGTTGAATCGCTCCAACTTCATTGTTTACGCCCATGACTGACACTAGTAGAACTTCATTATCTAGTAAAGATTCAAAGTGAGCCAAGTCAATCTGTCCGTTGCCATCAACGTTTATCAGCTCCACTTGGTAACCCAATGATTCTAATAGTGGAATTTGTTTCATTGTAGCTGGATGCTCAATCGAAGAGATTAATACTTTATTTCTATTGGGATGAATTTGTTTAATTGCTTTTAAGATCGGTTGCATGACCCAGTTATTCACTTCAGTCCCACTTGAAGCAAAGTAAATCTCATTGCTTTCAAAGCCTAATATCGCAGCAATTTGTTTGCGTGCGGATGTCATTAATGCTTTAGCTTCTTCTCCAAGTTTATGTGCACTTGAGGGATTTCCAAAGTAATTTAATGACACTTTCTGATATATATTCAGAATCTCAGGTGTCGGCTTTGTTGTTGCACTATTATCGAAATAATACATGGCATTTCTCCTTCTACAATTTTTCTTATCTATAAAATTATTCTAAAAACAGCATCAAACATTATAACATAGCTTTGATTAGATGTCAGTGTATATATAATATTTCCTAAACATAAAAAAATAACCTTTGAATCGACTAAAAGTCAAAATTCAAAGGTTATTGTATTGTTTAGAATACGCGATTTTGTTTTTCTTGTTGATACATACGTCTAACTTGAGTCGGACCTTCACGGTCAACACGGTATAAAGCTTTTTCAATGACATTTAAAGCTTCGTCGTAGCGGAATTCATCATAGAATAAGTATTCTGCTTCATGAATGGCTTGATCCATCTCAGGATAGTCAAAGCGGAATCGGTTACTATGTTGAATCATATATTCAGTTAGTGTTGCACTATCGACAGTAGACTCAGTTAATTCATCTAATTTATTTAAGTTTTCAGCTAATTGTTTCTCTAAGCCTTCAATTTCAACCATATCAATGCGAACACGATTTAGTTGTTTAGATAAATATTCAATCTCGTCTGTCACTTTGTAGAATATCTCATAGTAATTAGAACTTAAACCTGGTAAATGTTGCTTCTCTAAGCGTCGCTTCATGTTACGTAAATCAAGTTCATATGAATCTAAGTTTGTTTTCGCTTCACGCTCGCGTGCATTAAGTTGTCCTAAATCTTTAACGATTTTTTGTTGCTTGCTATCGTATTCATTTAAATTCTTTTCAATACGACTTAATTGTTCTGCAACTTGAGTAAAGACTGCACCATCGGATTCAATCGTTCCGGCAGTGTCAGTAAAACGTCCATACTCTGCGTTAATTTGTTCAGTTAATTCACCGATTTGATCAACTTCGTTCTCGTGTAAGATATAACTTTGCGCGATGCGGTCTACTTCAATCCCTGCATAACGATTATTTTCTCTTACTTCTTCGAAACGCGTGCGCAATTGATTAATATGTGTATTCACATAATTCTTCGCTTCAATTTCAGCTTCCATAAAGTCATATAATGAATTAATTTCACGGTCTGCTTTATCCATTAATGTTTGCGCGTCAACTAAGTCGGCATTTTTAATGTGATTTTTCGCTTCGTTCAGTTTTTCTTGAATTTCTTCTGCTTTCTCAGGAACGTCCACGCCTTCGAAGTTAAAGTGACTTTCAAGCATTTTTTGGTGTCCATCAAGAATATCTTCTAAAGCATCTTCGTAATCTTTCTTAATCTTGTTATACATTGAAGGTAGTTTCTCAAGAATGTCTTCTAAGCTACTTAAGTCTGCTTCTATTGTATCTAACATATCATCCGCTTCAATATGATCGCCCGCTGTTGTTAATTCATTGTAACGAGTAAAGTTTAACTCTAAATATTGTAAGTTTTTCTCTAACGTTTCAATGGCTGGTCCATAGTCAAATGAATGATTCATAATACTTTTACGAGCAGTGTTGTATCGTTCAAGTAGTGCTTCATTACGTTCATGATTATCTTCACTAATCTTTAGTAAAGCCGTTAACTCATCATGTAAATCGTGTACTTGGACTTCTGTTTCATCAAGTAAGTCACGTGCTTCGTCTAAAGCTGTCTTAGCCTTCATTAAGTTCATTTGTTCGCTGTATTGCTCAGCACCAACTAACATCGCTTCAATTTCAGTAAATTGGAAGTTTGTTAGAGTTTGCCAAGTTGCTACAAGGCTTTCGTATTTACGTTTCGTTTGGCCCGCTAAGTCCATATTCTTTAACGTAAACAACTGATCAGCAATTGAAATGCTCATCATCTCGTCTTTACGATTCTCTAGTTCTCGAATCTCTTTCGCACGCTGCGTTCTTAGATAAAAAATAACCCCCGATGCAACAAGAAAGAGGATAACGATGATAAATAAAATATCAGTAAAGGTTAAATTCATTGTCTCGCTCCTCATCAATCAGTATATATATGTGTTTTAAATTTACTACATAAATTGTCAATCTAGATTATAGCATTTACAAGTCATTAATTAAAGTATTTATCTAGATAAATAAAGGCATTAGCGTTAATGACATCGTTTATGTTCTCGATGTTCCATCTTTTTATCTAAATCAACCTTATTTCTGTACTAATATAGACAAGATATTTACTTGTCATCATACTACTTGTATATATAAATCATTCCAAACCTGTCAAATTGTTCTATAGTACACCCATACACTTACTATAATAACAGAAATGATTATAAATTATCACTATATATGTAAATAATTCAATAAATTACTGAAATTCGATTTATTATATTAAAAATACTAATTCTATTATAGAAACATGCTATACTATATTTATTATATTTGAAAGGTTGGGTAAATAAATGAAATCTTTATTACTTTTCTCAAGTTTACTTATGCTCTCCACTGTAAGTGTTCAAGCCCAGGATGATTTTAGAATCGGGATGGTCACGGACGTTGGAGGTATTGATGATAAATCCTTCAACCAAGGTGCCTGGGAAGGCATGCAACGTTGGGGTGAAGAACACAGCAAAGAACAAGGTTTGAATGGCTTTTCTTATTTCCAATCAGATACTGAAGCTGATTACATTACAAACCTAAATCTAGCTGCTCAAAACAATATCGATATTATCTTTGCCATTGGCTACAAATTACAGCCAGCTGTTCAGGAAACTGCAGAACAATATCCTGATCAATACTTCGGTATGGTCGATTCAGTCGTTGACTTACCAAACGTTGCTTCTTTAAACTTCGCCGATGAAGAAGCTGCTTTTCTTGCTGGTGTAGCTGCAGCGACTACGACTCAAACGAATAAAGTTGGATTCGTTGGCGGTGTTGAGGGCGTTGTTATTGATAAGTTTGAAGCCGGCTTCGTTGCGGGTGTTCAAGCCGTCGACGATTCTATTGATATCGAAATTCAATATGCAGGAAGTTTTACCGATCCATCAATTGGTCGTACAATTGCTGCGACGATGTATTCGAATGATATTGACGTCATCTTCCATGCTTCAGGCCCTACTGGTAACGGTGTATTCTCAGAAGCTAAAGACTTAGTAATTTGAATTTACCCATTTTACGTTGAGGAATTATAAATGAGATTAAGAAAATAAATAAATTCAATTAACAGCCATTTTTACTCATTTCTCTAACATTGAACACACAAATAGAACGCCCATAAGCGCGT
>NZ_JBGQQX010000072.1:0-8125 GCF_045528525.1 Ruoffia sp. FAM 26255
GCTTAGTTCCACTAAGCGAATTGGTAGAGTCTGCTTACGCAAGGTATTGAACCGCCGTGTACGGAACCGTACGCACGGTGGTGTGAGAGGTCGACTAGTCAAATAATGGCTAGTCTCCTACTCGATTGGAATTGAATAATAATAATAGAGGGTGGAAAGATGAAACGTAAAATTGCTTATGGAGTGAGTCTATTAGTGCTCATTGGCTTTGTTTTCTCGATTTTTACTTCGGCAAAGACAACTGCAACAGAATCGGAACAGATATTGAACTTAGCAACAGCGAATGAACCCGTAGTTGATCCGGGATTAGCAACGGATAAAAATTCAGTCGCATTAATTGCGAATATCTTTGATGGGCTGACACGTCCGACAATCGAAGGGGATGTAGAACAAGGTGTTGCTCAGAGTTGGGATGTCAGTCAAGACCAATTAACTTATACGTTTCATCTGAGAGAATCCAACTGGAGTGATGGGACACCTTTAACTGCTAGTGACTTTGAATATGGATGGAAAAGGGTTTTGAATCCCGAGGTTGCCTCACCTGGTGCAGGTGAACTTTATATCATCGAAGGAGCAGAAGCTTATCATCAAGGTGAAGGGGCAGTTGAAGAGGTTCAAGTCGTGGCTGTGGATAATCTAACGCTGGAAGTGACATTAACTGAACCAATGCCGCAGTTTTTAGAGCTTACGGGTAGATTACCTGAGCTATATCCGATTCCAGAACTGATTGTAACCCAGCATCCAGAGTGGGCTCAAGATGCTGGCGAATTATTTATCAATAATGGACCTTTCATGCTAAGTGAATGGAATCATCAAAGTGATTACACGATTGAGAAGAATCCAAATTACTGGGACAGTGATACGGTTCGACTTGACAAGGTGCATGTTCAAGTTGTGGAATCTATGACGACGGCTAATACGATGTATTTGAACGGTGACTTAGATTACTTAGGGATGCCTTTCCATACGATTTCACCCGAGATGATTGATATATATAAAGAATCAGGTGATTTAAACATGTCAGATATGGCAGCTTTTTATAATTATGCAATGAATACAAATGACCCTCATTTATCGAATGTTAATATTCGAAAAGCGCTCGCCTTGGCCGTGGACCGACAAGGGCTAATTGCTAATGTGACAAAAGCAAATCAAACAGCAGCATTGCGAATTGTTGGGCCGACCGCAACAAACGCGACTCAAGATGTAGCATATATTGAGGATGCTGACTATGATCAAGCGCGTAATCATCTAGAAAAAGGATTAGAAGAGTTAGGTTTAAGTGAACCAAGTGAATTACAACTTTCGATGTCAACCAATGTCAGCGAAGAACATTCAGCGGTCGCACAATTTGTTCAAGCTGGATGGAAAGAAGAGTTAGGTATCAACGTTGAGATAGAGACGACAGAATTTCAAGTTCATTTATCTAATATGAGTGAATTGAATTACCAATTAGGTCGACGCGGAGAAGGTTATGAATATTCTGATATCGCATCATTTTTAGAGCAATATTATTCGACAAACAATGGACGTAATCATACCGGCTGGGAAGATGAGAATTATCACCAACTAGTCGAAAAAGCAAGAGTAGAAACCGATTTAGAAAAACGAGAAGACTTATTATTAGAAGCAGAAGCGCTTTTTGTTGATGCCATGCCTATTGTTCCTTTGTATTTTTATACAAATGCATTTGTCGTTGGAGGTAACGTACATAATATGGAGATGGATACGATTGGTGTGATTCAGCTTAAAGATGTTTATGTAGAATAGGAGCAGTTCAATGAAAACACTATACAAACAAATTACAGACTATTTGACAGCGCAGCATGAAGAGATGGTATCGCTGCTTAAACAACTCGTTAATATTGAAAGTGGGCCGGATCAACCTGAAGGTGTTGACGCCATTATAGAAATTTTTAAGCAAGAATTTGATCAACTTGGGCTAGTGTCTCGCACGGTTGAGATGGAGTATGCTGGTAGTACGATTGACAGTATTTATACACCTGAAGATGTTGAAAACGACGCACCAATTGTATTAAGTGGACACATGGATACGGTATTTCAACCAGGGGTTTTAAGTGAGCATGGTTTTCGAATGGTGGACGACCGCTTTGCTAAAGGTGCTGGCATTGCGGATATGAAAGGTGGATTAGTAATTGCCCTTTATACATTGAAAGCATTAATTCATCTAGGTTATAAGAAACATCCAATCAAGATGTTGTTTATAGGAGACGAGGAAACATTGCACCGCAATTCAAATACGCGTGAGGTCATGTTAGAAGAGTTGACTGGTGCAAGCATGATGTTGAATTTTGAACCCGCTACAGAGCGCGAACATATCGGAGTAAGTCGAAAAGGTGGAGCGATGGTCACGATAGAAGTGGAGGGGATCGGTGCCCACTCAGGGGGCGGTGCTGCTACCGGACGAAGTGCTATCGTTGAATTAGCCTATAAAATAATTGAGTTGGAATCTAAAACTGATATCCAACGCGGCAAACTGATTAACTGCGGGCTGATTGAAGGTGGCGTGAGTACCAATACAATTCCCGCTCACGCTAAAGCCAATATCGCTGCGCGTTTTTCTAATCAAACAACCAAAGATGAAATAATCAGAGACCTTGAAGAAGCAGTCGGTAATTCACACATTCAAGACACAACTGCACGTTACGAGATAGAATCTTATCTAGACGCGATGGAATTTACACCGGCAGTCGCACAACTTGCAGATCATTTTATAAGAATTGGATCTGATTGTGGTTATGGAGATTTAATAAAAAATAAAAGTGAAGGCGTGAGTGATGCATCACTTGGGGTTGTAGCTGGAGTGCCGACCTTATGTAGTATGGGGATTATTGGGTCTGGCGCGCATACGTTGGATGAAAAAGCTGATTTAGAATCATTGGTAAGTAAAGCAGTATTAGCAGTCAGCGGTATTATTGCATATAAATAAGAGCTGTTGGGAGCCAAGACTAATTGTCTGGCTTCTTTTATTTTAGAAAAATAGATTGGTGTATTCGGGACAAACTAATTTCTGTATGCGAGTCACTTCACACTAATCTTATCATTCTGAACGAGTCCTAGAATTCTTCGCAATCATAGTGCGAGGCAATTGGCCTTACTTACTTATTTATTCCACTCAATTTAATATACTGTGAATGTACAAATGTTAGTTAACGAAGTCTATCCTCCCATACCAGAATCCATATGGTAGTTAACGGCGTCTATCCTCCCAGATCAGAATCCATATGGTAGTTAACGGCGTCTATCCTCTCATACCAGAATTCATATGGTAGTTAACGGGTCTATCCTCCCATACCAGTTTTCATATGCTCGCCAACCGCCTTAATCACTCCAAACAATCAAACTCTTTAAAAAGCTAGCTAGCTTTTTAACCCAACTATAATATAATACCAGTAAGACAATCAAATTGATTGAGATAGGTAGGGTGAGAGTGTGAAACGAAATGTTGATTATTTTAAAGATGGTTTAAAGGATTCGATTCCTTTAGCCATTGGGTATTTTTCGGTGGCTTTTACATTAGGGATTGCGGCGAGAAATGCTGGCCTTACTCCATTACAAGGATTCTTAAGTGCTTTATTACTAAATGCATCGGCTGGGCAATATGCTGTGTATAGCTTGTTTGAGTCGAATGCACCTTTTGTGGAAGTGGTATTAGTCACGCTTGTTGTGAATGCTCGATACATCTTAATGAGTTTAGCATTGAGCCAACGTGTTCATCCAGATAGCCCAACGAGACACCGCTTCTTAATTAGTTTAGGTATTACTGATGAGTTATTCGGACTATCAATAGCGGATAATAAATTCGTTCAACCTTACTACTACTATGGAACGATGACATCACTATTATGGTGGGCGATTGGGAATTTTATTGGTGTCATCGCTGGAAATATACTCCCGTTGAGTATTGTGAGTGCGTTAAGTGTGGCTTTGTATGGGATGTTCATTGCTGCGGTTATTCCTTCAGCAAAAGTGAATCGGACGATTGCTTTTTTCGTTGTTGTTTCTTATGTAGCGAGTTTTACTGCTGATGTTATTGGTCTTGTGGAACGTTTTTCGTCTGGAATCGTGACGATCGTTTTGACAGTAATTATCGCAAGTGTTGCAGCAATTAGATATCCGATTGAAGATGAGGTGATCCATGATGAATAGCGTGTATTTTTATCTACTCCTCAGTGGAGCAGTACTGTATATGATGCGAGTCATTCCAATGACTTTAGCTAGAGGGCAAATTAAACACTCATTTATTCGGTCGTTTTTGTATTATGTTCCATATGTCACTTTATCAGTTATGACTTTCCCAGCTATTTTACAAGTGACGCAGACACCTCTATCTGGACTGGCAGCATTAGTTGGTGCCATTTTAATGTCTTGGCGAGGCGCTAATTTAATTCAAGTGGCAGTCACAAGTTGTATGCTTGTTTTTATCGTGGAATTGATTTTAATTTAAGTGATAGTTGAATCATTTCTCTCTCTTTCATCAAACTGGTAAGATAGCGATATAGCATTGAGAGAGGAAGAGACGATGACTGATAAGACAAGCATGCCAATTCAAGTGTATTCAGAAATTGGTCGGTTGAAACGAGTAATATTACATCGCCCAAGTATTGAATTAGAAAATTTAATTCCAGCTAATCTTGAAGCGTTACTATTTGATGACATACCTTATTTGGAGGCGGCGCAAAAAGAACATGATGCATTTGCTCAAGTATTAAAAGAGAATGGCGTCGAAGTACTTTACTTAGAGAAATTAGCTGCAGAAGCTATTGACAACGAGAATGTGAGAGAAGAATTTATTGAGGAATGGTTGAGTGAATCAGGCTTAGAACCGGGTGCTCATTACCATGCTGTTAAAGAAAAGCTGACAGCGATTGAAGATTCTTACGAGCTGATACTCAAGACAATGACAGGATTTAGAAAAGATGAAGTCAAGGTTGAAGAAGGTACAACTTTGATTGATACTTTGGATAGAGATTATCCTTTGTTAATTAATCCGATGCCGAGTTTATACTTTACTCGGGACCCTTTCGCGACAATCGGGCAAGGAATTTCTTTGAATCATATGTATTCTGAGACGCGCAAACGAGAAACAATATATGGAAAGTATATCTTCCAATATCATCCAGTTGTCAAAGATAACTCCGTCCCTTTGTATTATTTCCGAGATGAATCGACTTATATTGAAGGTGGAGATATCTTAGTGCTATCTGAGGATGTCTTAGCGATTGGGATTTCGCAGAGAACGGACGCGCGTTCTATTGAGAAGCTTGCAAAAAATGTCTTTGAAGATACAGATTACAGCCAAGTGCTGGCTTTTCTCATTGGAAGTAACCGAAAGTTCATGCATTTAGATACAGTTTTTACGATGGTTGATTACGATAAATTCACGATTCATCCTGAAATAGAAGACCAATTAAAAGTGTATACGATAACGAGTCAAGACGGCGAAGTAAAAATTGAAGAGGAAACGGACCCATTAGAAGAGATATTAGAAGCAGCTCTCAACATTGAGAAAGTAACACTTATTCGTTGCGGGGATGATGACCCAGTAGCTGCGGCGCGTGAGCAGTGGAATGACGGGGCCAATACATTGGCGATTGCACCGGGTGAGTTAATTGTTTACGACCGTAATCCAGTTACAAATGCCTTGCTTGAAGAAGCAGGAATTAAATTGCATAAAATCCAAGGAAGTGAATTAGTCCGTGGACGAGGCGGACCGCGTTGTATGTCGATGCCGATTTACCGAGAGCGGTTTTAATTCATATCAAAGAAGGTTGAAAAGGTTATTGAAAGATTTAATAAAATTCAAACCCATACATTCTTCATCTCCATCGCGGTGGGTTAATATAATGTTGGTGTTTATATACCACATTTAACTTGATTGCTTGGAACAGGTATTTTAATCGGTGGTTTTTTTTACAATTGGTATCGCCATAATGTCTGCATTATATGCACTTTAGATGATTAACGAAACGATTGAAAAATACGTACGAATTATTTTAGCACTTGTATTTACGCCACTAAGTTTTTATATAAAGGTTAAGAATAGAACCTTACAACATATATAGTCCATCTTAGTTTGGAAAATTAAATAATAAAAAACGAGTATAGCCACTGTCATGCAAACAGCAAGCGATACTCGTTTTTATTATAATTGAATTTAGTCATTCACGACTTCTGCATATTTAATATTGTGTTGAGGGTCGACTTTCGACACTCCAGTTTGTTTTTCATAGAAATTATCAAGTAAAGTCATCGCAACCGTAGTTAAGACACCAATTACTGCCGCGTCGTCAACAAAACCTAAGGGACCAAAGATATCTGGCAGGACATCCACGGGGAAGATCGTATAGGCTAGGGCGACACCAACCATACCTTTAATATATAGTGGTGTTTCTTTTTTGAATAAGGCTTTGACAAATTTACCTAAAGTTGTTTTTGAAGTTTTATTTGCTTTCATTAATACACACCCTTTCTTGACTATATACATTATAACGCTAAGGATTGATTCGGATATCAGTCTTAAGGATGATATTTAATTGTGACAAGATTATGCCAAGAAAATAAGAATTGATTTAAAATACTTTATCAGAAAAGCGTGATAAAAGATTGTACCATAGTATTTGTGTTAAAATAGCAGTAACAAATAAACTGAGGAGGCAAAGGATGGCAAGGAAATATATTGTAGAAGATTTTGATGCGAATGGTGGCGTGTTTAAAACACAAATGACAAAGCTGTACCAAGAAATTGCCGATTACGCGAATAAAAAAGGTTTAACAATTATAAAAGTCAGTGATATGGATGAAAAAGGCCGTTGTGCGGTCATTTTTGAAGAAATTTAATTACTTAAGTTCGTTTGTGTATAATTATATGGCACAAGCGAATTTTTTTAATCAAAATACTTATGCACATGTTCATAATTTGCAAATAACTTTTCATTTTATCAACATATCCACACAACACCTGTGCACAGTATATTGTTTTAGCTCTGTGGATGTAAGTGCTATACTTAAGATATCGAAAAACAATTTTAAAAAAAGAGTGAGAGGTGAATCGAATGACAAAAAAGTAAAAAATATTTTGCTGGAGCGACTGATTATCATTGAAGCGCGGTACGTGGATTTTTCTAATAATCCTTTTGATAGCGATATAGCACATGATTTGCGAGTGAGCATAAGAGAATTGCGTGGTTTATTGAACTTTATCAAACCGATTATCGGTGAAGAGACGTATGATTCAATGAATGCGCCGCTTCGCGAAGCAGCGCAAGTATTTGGACCTATTCGCGAACTCGATGTATTGACTGAATTTACTGAAGAAGTTGCTTTAGAACAACCAGATTTAAGTGAGTATTTTTATGATGCGTTTAATTTATTAGGCAAAGAACGCCGGAAAGAAATGCGTCGCACATTTAACGTGACGAATGTTGAACTAGTCAAAGACACGTTAACAACCACTAAAGAAACGCTTGAAGAATTAGAGTTGGATAAAGATTTTGATTGGGATAAATATGTTGCTAAACGCTTAGAGAAAAAGAATGATAAATTGCAAAAAGCGTATGAAGAAGTGGATCTCCAAGATTATGAAACGGTTCATGATATTCGAAAAGATGCTAAGAAAAATCGCTATGCAGCAAAATACTATAAAAATGTAACATCCAAAAAAACTAAACCGTATAAAAAAGCAGCAGAAGCAATTCAAGATGAGTTTGGTGAAGTGACTGATGCGCACGTGAATTATGACTTATTAACAGACTTTGCGGATCAAGTTGAGGATAAAGATGTGAGAGATTTATTCTATCAAATTCGCGATATTGCCCAAGAAAAGATCGTAGTCATCGAATAAAAGGAGAATGAAATTGGATTTATTTAAAGCATTAGTCGTTCGTAAAGAAGACGACGAGGTAAGTTACGAAGTTGAATCAATTAAGCGAGAAAATTTAGATGAAGGTTCAGTCCTGATTAAAGTTCATTATTCATTGTCAAGTCCATAATCTTGTGTAAAAGTCTCAATGTAGTTATATCATCTGGTCATCATGCACATTACACTTGTAAGAATGTCCGAGCGTTATTTTCCCAATTTTCGTGGAAATCAATTAATATCGAA
>NZ_JBGQQX010000073.1:0-8036 GCF_045528525.1 Ruoffia sp. FAM 26255
TTAGTTCCACTAAGCGAATTGGTAGAGTCTGCTTACGCAAGGTATTGAACCGCCGTGTACGGAACCGTACGCACGGTGGTGTGAGAGGTCGACTAGTCAAATAATGGCTAGTCTCCTACTCGATTTCCAATCAATTCATATAGAATAGCGGTTATGGTGGAAATTTGATATAATCAAGTGTCGAAAAGATTTTATAATAAGGAGTTAATTATGATAAATGGGATTTTAGCGGTTTGGAAACCTAGAGGCATGACAAGTCATGATGTGGTGTTTAAATTGCGAAAAATGTTAAAAATGAAAAAAATTGGACATACTGGAACGCTCGATCCAGAAGTAGATGGCGTTCTAGTAGTTTGTTTAGGAAAAGGAACTCGCTTAGTTGAATTGCTGATGGACTCACCTAAAGTATATTACGGAGAGATTACCCTTGGTATGTCAACAGAAACCGAAGATGCCCACGGTGAAGTTGTTGACCATAAAGCGGTTGTACAGCCTGTTTCAATTGAAGAAATCGATAAAGCAATGTCAACATTTGAAGGTGTCATTGAACAAATACCACCGATGTATTCAGCAGTGAAAGTGAATGGTCGAAGATTATATGAGTATGCTCGAGAAGGCTTAGAGGTGGAACGCCCAATCCGAAATACGATCATCCATTCGTTTGAACGCGATGGTCAACCCGTGTATAATCAAGAAAGTGGTACTCAATCATGGAAATTCAAAGTAGATTGCGGCAAAGGAACTTACGTTAGAACTTTAGCTGTCGATTTAGGGAAGAAGTTGGGATATCCTGCACATATGTCGAAATTAACAAGATTAGAAACAAGTGGTTTTTCAGATTTTGAGAGCTATACACTTGAAGAAATACAAACGTTAATAGATAATGAAGAAATCAATGATAAAGTGGCTACAATTGAGACAGCATTGAAGCATGTTCCCAAAACTGATTTAGACGATGAATTATATGACAAGGTAAAAAATGGACAAGCACTCTTGAAAAGCGATTTTGAGCAGGATTTTCAAGAGCCAATCGCTTTCTATTATAATGATAAAATTATCGCGCTTTATCGTCAGCATCCAGAAAAAGAACTATATATAAAACCATACAAAATGTTCGTTTAAATGAAAGGAGATTCTAAATGAAGATAGTACACTTAAGTCATCCTTACGATTCAAAAGAAATATCAAATGAACCTGTAGTCATGACTTTAGGATTTTTTGATGGCGTTCATTTAGGTCATCAAAAAGTAATAAAAAGAGCAAGAGAAGAAGCAGAAAAAAGAGGAATTAAACTAGCTCTAATGACGTTTAATCAACATCCTAGAATAGTTTATGAAGATCTTAATTTAGATTCATTTCATTACTTAACAACGAATAAGCGAAAAGCGGAACTAATGGAAGAATTTGAAGTGGATATTTTATACATTGTTGAATATACATTCGCTTTTGGTACTCAAACGCCGCAAGAATTCGTTGAAAAGTACTTAGTCGATTTGCATACCGAAGTTGCGGTGGCAGGTTTTGATTATACTTATGGAAAAAAAGACATCGCGAATATGCAAACTTTACCCATTCATGCTGCTGAGCGCTTTGATGTCATTGAAGTTGAGGAATTAGCATCACACTTTTCCAAAGTAGCAACGACTCGAATTAAAGAACTCGTTTACCAAGGCGATATGGAGCAAGCCAACCAGGATTTGGGCTATATTTATGAAATATACGGTACAGTTATTCATGGTGAAAAAGTAGGACGTACATTAGGATATCCAACAGCTAATATCAAAGTCCCACATCCGCAACTGCTTCCTGGAATAGGCGTTTATGCCGTTGAAATTAAGATAGGCGATACTTGGCATCTAGGTAGCGCATCTATTGGTCATAATATTACGTTCTACGATAATCATGATTTAACGTGCGAAGTTTACATTTTAGATTTTAATCAAATGATTTATGGTGATAAAGTCAGAGTTAGATGGCATCATTATTTACGTGGAGAATATAAATTTAATAGTGTCGATGAATTGATCGACCAATTGAAAATTGATGAAGATAACACCCGTCTTTATTTCAAAAATCTAGGTGGTGGTCGAGATGTATAAAACAGTGATCAAAAACCTAGCCCTTGTGTTAATCGGGACATTTATCTTTTCAATCGCCGTTAATTCAATAGTCATTCCAAACCAACTTGGTGAAGGTGGCGTAACGGGTATCACACTCTTATTGTTCTATATATTTGACATTAGTCCTGCATTGAGTAACTTTATAATCAATGCGGTTATTATGTTGATCGGTTGGAGGTTTCTCGAAAAGGAGACAATCTTTTATACGCTCGTCGCAATTGTATCCATGTCATTATTTTTAGAATTTGTATTCTTACCTAGCTTTATCCCAACGAATTCATTATTAGGACCTTTAGCAAGTGGATTTTTAATTGGTCTAGGGATTGGAATTGTTATTTTAGGACACGGGACGACAGCAGGCGTTGATATCATTGCGTTAATCATTAATAAATATATGGGCTTGCAAGTTTCCATTGCATTGTTAATCCTTGACGTTATGATTGTCATTCCATTAACTGTTGTTATCGGTTTAGAAAAAGGCTTACTGACTTTAATCTCATTATATATTACAAGTAAGATTTTAAACTTTGTCATGGAAGGGTATAATCCTAAAAAAGCGATCATGGTTGTATCAAATAAGCATGACGAAATTGCTGAAGAAATTATGAAAAGAGTTGATCGGGGAATCACAGTGTTAAAAGGTTACGGATATTATTCTAAAGCAGAAAAAGATGTTCTATATGTAGTTATTAATCGAATTCAGTTAATTAAAGTTCAAAGAATCATTAATGACATTGATTCAAATGCTTTTGTCACAGTGACTGGAATCCAACAAGTTCTAGGTGAAGGTTTCACATTTAACCTGGATCAATCACATGATATTGAAGAAAATGAAGTAATCTAGCACTCTTAACCAAAGAGTGCTATTTTTTTGATTTTTTTCGGTAAATCCCTTGACAATTGTCCTAGTAGGATGTATTATAATAACAGTTAGCACTCAGATAACTTAAGTGCTAATAAGTGGGGTGAGAAAATGTTGACACCAAGACAACAGGAAGTTCTTAATTTAATTATACAACTTTATGGACAATTTGAAGAACCCATTGGTTCTAAAACTTTACTTCGAGAGAGTTACTTAAAAGTGAGTCCTGCAACAATACGTAATGATATGGTTGTGTTAGAGCAACAAGGCTTACTAATGAAGCCACATACTTCTAGTGGCCGAATACCATCTATTGATGGCTATCGTTATTATATTGACGGGATTATTCATCAGGAAGACAAAGAATTACCATTTCTTGATGATGACGCTAATTTTGAAGAGTTAACTCAAGCGAAACATTATAGTCCGTTACAACTGACACAACTTTGTGCAGATATATTAGTTTCATTGACTGGATTTACAGCAGTGGTACTTGGACAGAATAAAGAATCGCATTATTTTGAAGAATTTAAATTAGTGCCAATCGATCGGACGCGTTATATTTCAATCCTTATGACAGATAAGGGGAATATAGAGAGCGAGCAAATTGAATTAAAAGTGTCACTTTCAAAAGATGATATCACGAAGTTAGTAGAGATGATAAACGATGAACTTAAAGGTGTTGTACTTGAAGATGCCTATCAAAGGATGAAGTTAGGAATACCTTTATTAACTCAACGTTTAACAGGATATCAATTAGATTTCTCTCCGTTGATTGAAAAATCAATGCACCACATAAAAGGACACCGCTATTACATTAGTGGGAAAAGTAATCTCTTTGATTTGATAGATGGACAAACGAGTAGAGAAGCATTGAAACATCTTTTTGAACTCATTGATGGTTCAAGGGAAATGTATCATTTACTCGAAGAGCAAGAAGAAGGCATTAATATTATGTTTGGTTATGAGTTTTTAGCTGATAGCTTAGCGAATATAAATCTTCTCACCGGTTCATTTGTGAATGAAAATCAAAAAATAATCTTAGGATTACTCGGACCCACAACAATGTCCTATGAAAAAGTAATTGCGTTATTAGAAGTGATGATTAACAAATTATCGATTCAATAATATGAATGAAGGAGGGTGTCAATTGACAGATAACGAAAAAAATAACAATGTTGTTGATGAATCTGTAGAAATTATCGAACCAGAAACATCAGAAGAGACAACGACTGATGCACCAGAAGTTTCTGAAGAAGAAACTCAAGAGGTATCAGAATTAGATAAATTAAAACAAGAAAATGAAGAGCTAGATGACAAAATATTACGCCTACAAGCTGAGATGGCTAATATGCGTCGTATTAATACGAGAGAACGATCTGAAGCAGCAAAATTTAGATCACAAAACTTAGCATCATCACTCTTAGAAGTTATTGATAACTTAGAAAGAGCTCTACAAACGGAAACACCATCTGAAGATGGACAAGCACTTAAAAAAGGTGTAGAAATGGTTCATAACCAATTCAAAAATGCGTTTGAAAAAGAGAAAATCGATACAATTGATCCATTGAATGAAGAATTTGATCCAAACTTCCATCAAGCAGTGAGTGTTATGCCTGCAGGAGAAGGACAAGAAAGTAATCATGTGATTCAAGTGTTACAAAAAGGATATCGAATTGATAATCGTGTCATTAGACCAGCAATGGTTATCGTATCAGAATAAATTTAAAAGGAGAAATGTAATATGGCTAAAATTATTGGTATTGACTTAGGTACAACAAACTCTGCTGTAGCGGTTCTTGAAGGTGGAGAAGCGAAAATTATTCCAAACCCAGAAGGAAACCGTACAACACCATCTGTTGTAGCTTTAAAAAATGATGAAATTCAAGTAGGGGAAGTTGCTAAACGTCAAGCAGTAACAAACCCAGATACAGTAAGTTCAATTAAACGTCACATGGGTGACAGTTATAAAGTTTCAATGGGAGATAAAGAATACACACCTCAAGAAATCTCTGCAATGACATTACAATACATTAAAAGTTATGCAGAAGACTACTTAGGTGAAAAAGTTGATAAAGCAGTTATTACAGTACCTGCATACTTCAACGACTCACAACGTCAAGCAACTAAAGACGCTGGTCGAATCGCTGGTTTAGAAGTTGAACGTATCGTTAACGAACCAACAGCAGCAGCTTTAGCTTACGGTTTAGACAAAACTGATAGCGAAGAAAAAATCTTAGTATTTGACTTAGGGGGAGGAACATTCGACGTTTCAATCCTTGAATTAGGAGACGGAGTCTTTGATGTTCTTTCAACTTCAGGTGATAACAGCCTAGGTGGAGACGACTTTGATGAGAAAATTATCGAATACTTAGCAGCTGAATTCAAAAAAGAAAACGGCATCGACTTAACTAAAGATAAAATGGCAGCACAACGTCTTAAAGATGCAGCTGAAAAAGCTAAAAAAGATTTATCTGGTGTAACATCAACACAAATCAGCTTACCATTCATTACAGCTTCAGATGCTGGTCCATTACACTTAGAAACATCATTAAGCCGTGCTAAATTTGACGAATTAACAGACGAATTAGTAGAACGTACTAAAAACCCTGTTCGTCAAGCATTAAAAGATGCTGGCGTTGACAAAAATGAAATTGACCAAGTTATCTTAGTTGGTGGATCAACACGTATTCCTGCAGTAGTTGAAGCAGTACGTAAAGAAACTGGTAAAGAACCTAATAAATCAGTAAACCCTGACGAAGTTGTAGCAATGGGTGCTGCAATTCAAGGTGGAGTTATCTCTGGTGATGTTAAAGATATCGTATTACTTGACGTAACGCCATTATCATTAGGTATCGAAACAATGGGTGGAATTTTCACTAAATTAATCGATCGTAATACAACTATTCCAACAAGTAAATCACAAGTATTCTCTACAGCAGCAGATAACCAACCAGCAGTAGATGTACATGTATTACAAGGTGAGCGTGAAATGGCTCAAGACAACAAAACTTTAGGAAGATTCCAATTAACAGATATTCCTGCAGCACCACGTGGTGTTCCACAAATTGAAGTTTCATTCGATATTGACAAAAACGGTATCGTTAACGTAAGTGCTAAAGACTTAGGAACTCAAAAAGAACAAACAATTACAATCAAATCATCTTCAGGTCTTTCAGATGAAGAAATTGATCAAATGGTTAAAGATGCTGAAGCGAACGCTGAATCAGATAAACAACGTCGTGAAGAAGCAGATTTACGTAATGAAGTAGATCAATTAATCTTTACAACTAACAAAACTTTAGAAGACTTAAAAGATAAAGTATCTGAAGAAGAAGTTAAACAAGCGGAAGCAGCTCGTGATGAGTTACAAGCAGCAATCGATGAGAACGATTTAGAAGCAATGAAAGAAAAACGCGACGCTTTAAACGAAGTTGTTCAAAACTTAACTGTTAAACTTTATGAGCAAGCAGCAGCTGAGCAACAAGCTCAAGCAGATGCTTCTGGTGAAACAGCTGAAGATGACGGTGTCGTAGATGCTGAATTTGAGGAAGTTGACGACGAAGAGTAATTTTTATAAAATGATTACATTATGATGTTAATTTTTAGCCGAGGGCATCAATACCCTTGGCTTTTTATATAAACTGACTTGCTATCATTTTAAGAAGGAGGTAGATTATGGCAGAGAAACGTGATTATTATGAAGTGCTTGGCGTATCTCGTGATGCATCTGATGCAGAGATAAAGAGAGCCTATCGTAAATTATCAAAGAAATATCATCCAGATATTAATAAAGAAGAAGGCGCGGAAGATAAGTTTAAAGAAGTTTCTGAAGCGTATGAAGTACTAAGTGATTCGCAAAAACGTACGGCTTATGACCAATATGGACACGCTGCAAATGATCCAAACTTTGGTGGCGGCTTCGGCGGCGGAAGTTATGGCGGAGCAGGATTTGGCTTCGAAGATATCTTCGAACAATTCTTTGGAGGTTCTGGTGGATCTCGTCAAAGTCCAAATGCGCCTAGACGAGGAAGCGACTTACAATACCGTGTGACGTTAACTTTTGAAGAAGCGATCTTCGGAAAAGAAACAACGATTAAATACAACCGTAACGAAGAATGTCATACGTGTCATGGTTCAGGTGCTAAACCTGGAACTAGTCCGGTAACATGTTCGAAATGTCATGGTTCAGGAGCTGTGCAAGTTGAACAAAACACTCCATTCGGTCGTGTTATGACTCAAAGAACTTGTGATGTTTGTTCAGGAACTGGACAAGAAATTAAAGAAAAATGTCAAACGTGTCATGGTGCAGGAATAGAAGCTAAAGAGCATTCAGTTAAAGTAACTGTTCCAGCCGGAGTAGAAACTGACCAACAAATTCGTTTATCAGGACAAGGAGAAGCTGGTCAAAATGGTGGACCTTATGGAGACCTTTACGTAGTTTTTAGAGTACAGCCAAGTGAAGAATATGAACGTGACGGGACTGAAATTTATTATGAATTACCAATTTCATTCGTTCAAGCTGCCTTAGGTGATGAAATTACTGTACCGACTGTTCACGGAAAAGTGAAATTAAAAGTACCTGGTGGTACACAAACAGGTACAAGTTTCCGACTTAAAGGTAAGGGTGCACCTAGTATAAGAGGTAACTTCACGGGAGATCAACACGTCAAAGTGACAGTTAAAACACCTACAAAATTGTCAGAAAAAGAACGCGAATTATTCCAAAGATTAGCTGAGGAATCTGGCCAAACGGTTCGTGCCAATAATGAAGGTGGATTTTTTGGCAAAATGCGAGACATGTTCGATAAATAATTTTGTTTGAGTATGTAATATAAGGAGGCAACTCGGGCTAGTTTTATTGCCTGAATTGCCTCCTTTAAGTTTTGCTTATTTCAGATTGTCGTATGTCTATAAAATGTTTTACTTTTCTTTTAAATTGTATTTTTATGAATGGTGTGTTGTAAGATGAAACGCAACACTAAAAAAAGACATGAAGATTCGTTATACTTAAGTCACCACAACATAGTATAAGGAGAGAATCTTCATGTCAC
>NZ_JBGQQX010000074.1:0-7618 GCF_045528525.1 Ruoffia sp. FAM 26255
ACGCGCTTATGGGCGTTCTATTTGTGTGTTCAATGTTAGAGAAATGAGTAAAAATGGCTGTTAATTGAATTTATTTATTTTCTTAATCTCATTTATAATTCCTCAACGTAAAATGGGTAAATTCAAAAATCAGCTGCATACACTTCAGTTAAGTCAACCATGCCTAATGGAATACAGATAATGTAACCCACAATCATTCCAATAAATACTGAAGCCGTGCTCCAGATGCCTTTACCAAAATGGTTCAAGAATAAAGTGAATACCATTACAGCAAAAGCTACGGTCAAGTTACGCAGTGACCCATAATCCGATGCACCAACACCTCCTGCTGCCCAATCCATACTCACTGGAAGTAAGGTAATACCAATCAGAGCAACAACCGTCCCGGTAATTAATGGTGGGAAGAAGCGCGTTAACGGCTTAATAAAACGACTTAAAATAATTTCGACAAATGATCCCGTGATGGTTGCACCAATAATTCCAGGAATACCAAATTGTGCCCCCACACTAATGGCTGGGTTCACGAATGTGAAGTCTGTCCCCATCATACCAGAGACACGTGCTCCGATTGGGCCTAAGCCTTTAGACTGTATAACGGTTGTTATACCCGAAGCAAAGATTGTCGCACTGACCATGAATGAAGTCTCTTCTACTGAGAATCCTAAAGCAGCACTCACCACTAAAGGCACGGCAATAATTCCCGCAAAGGCAGCTAAGATATGTTGCCAAGCTAAGACAACGGCGACTGATGTGGGTGGTACGTCTTCAATTTTATATTTTACTAATTGTTCTTTTGTATTTTCCATGATACACCTCACTTGTAATGATTAATTGAATTTAACACAATCTGCCCCGAACGTTAATCAAAGGTCGAATAATTCATAACAAAAACTTTTGAATGTTCGACTTTAGTGACACTGACAAAACTCTATACAAAAACAAGTTCAATATTGAAGAGACAGTCAACCTACCACCCACAACATTGAACTTGTAAGACTTACTTAATATAGATAGGATTCCCAACAACAACTGGCGTTGCCTTGATTCCACGAAAGTCCGCGCGAATATCAAAGCGCACGTAACCCTTGGCTAAATCTTGCGTCAAAGGAATCTCAATCTCCCGAGGAGAATCTAATAATTTTAGAGGCTCACTTTGGTATATCACTTCTTCATTATTCCATATCGTCATATAGGCATTCTCAACCGCAAACTGCGTCAAATCATGCAATTCAGTGGGTTCAACCCTTACTTGAATCTGACCTTCACTAAAGTCTTCCGACTCCACCCGGTCACCGATGTGATAACTCCGAGTAACGTCTTTTGCTTGTAATTGAAACTCCACGACAGCTCCTAATGTCACATAAAATTGACCTTGACCCAGGGATGCTTTGAAATTCTCAGCCGTTAGCTCAGACTCAGGTATATCAAGATAAGTCACGCCCATATTAGCATCTAACGTGTCAGGCCGGTGCCAATCGCGACCAGCAGAGCAAGAAATCTCATAACCTTTCTTCAATTTATCTACCCAAAAATCATAAGCTAAGATCGATTCTGATTTATCCTGCGGCTGGTTACTATTCCAAATCTCGATATAATTTACCAAATTATAGTCTTTCACTTGATAATCCCAATGGCACCCCGTACAAATAGGACTACCCATATCGAAAGGATGGGCAATCCCCACTAGCCCGTTAGCCGCTTGGACTTCTGTCATGTATTTATCAATGGTATTCGGGGTTGCCTCACGCCAGTCAACGTCGTAATCCGCATCATGAACTAACATATGGCCAAAGTAAGTTGTCCATTCAATCCCGTGTAATGTAACTAGTTCTCCATCCTTAACAGCCGGCACTATAGGCATCTCTGAGTAACCTGCTGATGTGTTATGATCAGTTAGAATAAGTCCTTTATACCCAAAAGATACGGCAGATTCAACTAAGTCCTTTACCGTAAATTGGCCATCACTATGAATGGTATGTGAGTGAACTTCGACTGGAAATTGGTATGCTGTCATTTTATCGCCTCAATTCGGATATTTGCCGCAACTTCTTTACTCGCAATACAATGACAATTTAACTGTAATTCCCAATCAGCAGGTTCAACTTCTACAGGCCAAAATCCAAAACTGGCTGTTTCATTATTAATTGTAATTTCTTGATCATTGCTTTTATTGTGATGTGCTCCTAAGTACTTGCCATTCTTTGATAAAGATAACGTGATTAAGTTATCAATCGGCAAATGATCATATGCTAAGCGCTTTGCACTCGCAAAATCAGCTTGGTCGTATTTTCTTAAGGCATCTTCAACTTGCCTTCTGGCAACATCGTCCTTGCTTTTATCCGGATTGTAACTGAAATGAATGATTAATTCTGAATATTTATTTCTAATTTCAAAAGGGATTTTTATATTTGTTTGTGTATCATACTCACCTAATCTTAAATCTAATTCAAAAATGCTCATAGTGTCCTCCTTAGAATGAAGTAATAATAAAAGAAACTGCAACCTTAGTTCCAGCTCCTTTCTCGATACTCTGTTGAATTAGCTTACTTCTCATTTATATGCTGTAGAGCAACTCAAAAATGTATTGTGCAAAGCATCTTCGATCGACTTAGCTATAAAATGAGATTAGCATACGCTTGTAAATTTAATATCAAATTTAAGTAAAGTTAGTGTAAACTCCATGACGCCTAATATTAATTTTATGTAAATAAAACTAAATTGCCCACCTAATATTCGGTTGATTGTATCCATAATAAGCGCTTTTATATAAAACTCTGTTTCACCTTTTTAAAAAAACTATTGAAATATCTTCTTAATCCCATTACACTAGATTTTTATAAAACTATAACAATAGAAGTAGGTATATTATGAAACAACCAAAGTTAACACTTTCATTTAGGGAAACACTTGTTGTTGCTTCCTTATTATTTGGACTTTTCTTTGGGGCAGGAAATGTAATCTTTCCGGTTTCCCTTGGTCAAGCGGCAGGCGGATCAGTCTGGCCTGCAATCCTAGGCTTTAACATAACAGCTGTAGGTCTTCCTTTATTAGCAGTGATTTCTATGGGACTCTCTCAAAGTGAGTCCGTGATTGATATGTCACAAAAAATCTCTAAAGGGTACAGTTATTTCTTTACTGTTGCTTTATATTTGACCATCGGCCCATTTTTCGCGACACCACGTTTAGCTACTGTGTCTTATGAAGTCGGACTGTCTACTTTAATTCCTCAAGAATTTAATACACTATCTTTATTTATATATTCATTGATTTTTTATTCAATTGTTTTATATTTCTCATTACGTCCTAGTGGGATTTTAGATTGGATTGGACGATACTTGAATCCACTTTTCTTAGTTTTACTAACAATTATTCTCATTAGAGCCTTTACTTCCGGTGATCCTTTAATTGGAGGTGCAGCCTCTGTCGAAACATATCAAACTGTTCCTTTTTCAACGGGACTGCTTGAAGGTTACAATACGATGGATGGTTTAGCTGGTTTAGCTTTTGGAATTATAATTATTAAATCCATTCGTCAAATTGGAGTTACGGAACCGACCCGTTTAGCTTCTGAGACAGTTAAAAGTGGGATTTTTAGTTTAGCGGTCATGGCTTTAATTTATCTTTGCCTAGCGCTCTTAGGGACTCAAAGTCTTAATTTTGCGGAAGTTGCTCCTAATGGTGGAGTGGCGATGTCGATAATTACTCAACATTACTTTGGTCTGTTTGGACAAATTCTACTTGCAGGTGTGATGGCTGTGGCGTGTTTGAAGACGGCGATTGGACTGGTTGTTGCTTTAGCGGAAACCTTTGCGGACTTGTTCCCGAGCTTTGTTACTCAACGGGTTTGGACAATCATTGCGACACTGATGGCCTTTTTAGTGGCAAATATTGGCTTAGATTTAATCATCTCGTATTCAACACCTGTCTTGATGTTGCTTTACCCATTAGCCATTACTTTAATCCTTTTACATCTACTCGAGCCCGTAATTAAAAGCCAGACAATCTACCGTAGTGTCACATTCTTTACATTACTTGCGGCGCTGTTTGATATGGTGGCTGCCTTACCACAGCCTTTATATCAATGGTTCCAAGCAGATATGTTTGTCAATTTTGCAAACTCATTCTTGCCTTTCTTTATTATTGGCTTTGGTTGGGTCGTCCCTGCTTTAGTTGGCTTTATTGTCGGTTTAATCCTTACGAAGATGCAACCACAACCAAATTAGTTCATACACAAAGGAACCCCGTCTATACCGTCATTTTAGCGGTATAAACGGGGTTAAATTTTTGTCTATTGGTAACTATTGTTCGGTCGGTTCTGAAATTGAACCTGTCATAACGACTGCTTGCATTGGATCAATGTGTTTCACTTGATAAACTACATTGTCTTCTTGCCAAACAACCGTATTATCTACGTACGTCTCGCCTTCTGCTGGGCTTAATCTCACTTGCCCTACGCTCGAAGGTTCAGGTAAGTAGACTTCTTCAAGATATTTAACAACCGATTCTGCTAAAGGTACTGGATCTTCTTCGTTCATATTATTCGCTTGAATTAACAGACTCCAATTGCCTTCTTTCCAGTTTAAATACGTTGAACCGGCTGCACCTTGCAAGTAGCCCGTAATATCATAACCTAAATCAACTTCGTCCCCTTGTAAATCTAAGACTTGATTGACTGCTTCAATGGCTGCTTCTTCTGTTCGATAGGTCGTTTTAGTTAAAGATGCTATTGGTGTTAAACGATTGACTGCAGAGTCATTCACTTCGAAGGGTGTGTCTTCTGCATAATAAAAAATATTGAAGTTATCTTGATCATCTACACCTGTCGTGGCAGCAGTAACATATTCAGGTAAATCAGCCGTCAACACGTAAGTTGGCAACGTATCTTCAGGATACATCTCAGCTAAGGTTGACACAACTGATTGCGCATGTTCTTTTGGCGTTTCTGACTCAGCCGTAACTATTTGTTCCGTTATACCAAATTCCGTATTAGGCATAATCATGTGTGGGAGTGTCAATGCTGTTACTAATACAACAGATTTAATTAATCGTTTCATCAGCTTTCGCCTCCTATAAATTCATTTTACTCCTTCTATAAACAAAGTACTATTGATAACCACTCGTACCTATCTAGTTTCTATACTAATTCATGATTGTATTTGCTATAGTTACAAAGATTTTTAGCAAATAAATTACTTGTATTAGTGTTAATGATGAAATATGTCATGGTTTTCCTTTAGATTACATTCTTCAAAATGGGGATGTCGTCAAAATCGACTTCTGTGTTGATCTAAATGGAGCAATTTCAGATAGTTGTTGGAAACAGACTGAGAGATATTAGTCATGCGATTCAAACACATGCAGTGTCACATGGTTATGGTGCGGCCAGAGATTTTTTGGCTCATCGTATTAGACCTTCGATTCACGAAGAACCAAACTTTCCGCATTATGAATTACCAGGACGTGGCTTATGCCTCGAAGAAGGTATCACCATTACTATTGAACCTATGATTACAACTGGTACATGGCAAGTTAAGATGGACTCTAACGGTTGGACTGCACGTACCCGAGATGGGAGCTACTGTGCTCAATATGAGCATTCTATTGCGATTACAAAAGATGGTCCTGTCATTATGACACTCCAAACAAATTAAAAAAGCATTGAATTTGCTCCTCTATTAGAGTGAATTCAATGCTTTTAATAATTTTATTTGAACATATCCAAGACGTTGTCTAATAAACCATCATCCTCTTGTTTTGTATCCGTTGTACCTTTAGACGAATCGTTACCGAATAAGCCACCTAATATTCCACCTATATCGAAAGAATTTGAATTATTTTTACTATAATTTTTAACCGAATTAGATAGTTGTCCTAGAATGCTTCCTGTTTCTTGTTGAACTCCCGTGTTATCTAAGTTCTTTTCCTTTTTACGGTCAGCAAAATATTTCATCACGATGGGTGCTAAAAGCACTAAAACTTTTTTCACATCTGAAGATGACAAACCAACTGTATTTGAGATGCGGTTTGTTACCCCGTCTTTGTTTCCGAAAATATGACCTAAGATATTGTCCCCATCTTGTGGATCTACTTCACTCGACAATTGCTTAATTGATTGATACTGGTCGACATCTTCATGTTGTTTTAAGGCAGAGTTAAAATCTTCATTTCCGGCTTTGTCATTCGTATTGCGATTGATTCCTTGAAGAATCGCTGGCAGTCCTAAAGCAGCTACCTTACTAAAGTCAGATGTACTTAATCCTGCGCGATTTGCCAATGTTTCTTGCTCTTCACTTTGATCATTTGAGACAAACATATCAAACAAATTTGTAGCTTGATCGAATAAACCCATATCCATTCTCCTCTTATATTAATTTGACTTAATTATATGACAAAACTACGATTGAAGCTAATATAATACACTGTGACACTAGAATCTCCACTCAAAATAACTGAAGAAACAAAAAAAACACATTCCTACCGAAGTAAGAATATGCTTAAAGTATGCTGGCTAAAGGAGTTGAACCCTCGACCCTCTGATTACAAATCAGATGCTCTACCAACTGAGCTAAGCCGGCTTGTTAATTATTAACTAATCACTATCGAAACTGTATTTAAGCTGTATCAAAAGCGTGGTACGATGGAAAATTGTATCAAAGAAATCAAGAATGGGTTTTCCTTTGATAAGACCGACAGCTCAACTTATGTGGCGAATCAAGCTCGAATGATGATGAGTTGTATCGCCTACAATTTGGTCCATCTCATGAAAGAAGCGACCTTTCCAAAGGAAATGAAACGGTCGACCATTTCAACAATTCGTTTCAAACTCTTTCATATTGCAGGAAGGCTAACGAGTCATGCCAGGCAACTAAGAGTTCGTTTGGCATCATCTCACGTATTTGATTCCCTCTTTTGGGAAGTGCTTGAGAATATTCAATCGCTTGTCCTCTTGCATTAGCTTTTTGAATGAGTAAGACGTCTTTTTTTAAGTAGTGTAAAACCAAGGGGGTGGTATCCCCTTTTTTTGGGCGAGCCTATCAAAATCTGCCTGAACCGACTTTATTCGAGCCAGTCAAGACAACAAAAATACTCAAATGAACGAAAATAGTCAGTGAAATAGTTATCCACAGATAGCTATGAATTATTCAGGTTACTTTGTGTTTTAATTTTTTGAAAATTGTCTAAAATATCTTCTCTGATATATGTTTTTTCTGAAGTATCACGTAAATTCACATATTCAATTATTTTCTGCTTAAAGTAATTTATTTGAGTTGTTTTTTTCATCGAAAATCTCCTTTTGATGTATACCAATATTAATATTTTATATAAGAGTGAGGTGTATCTATTTTTTATCGTAGCAAATTTGCCTTCCATTACTAATACATAAGGTTAGGAAGCTTCATGTATTAGGGCACTGAAAATAATAATGGCGATCACACCCCAAAAGTTAGAGTAAACAAGCTAGCTCTTGCTACTGAAACCATTTCTTTAAAGCTTAAATTGTCAAATTAAGTGCAACACAGTTTTATAAAAGATTTCATAAGGTGTTTTCCAATTCAAACATTTTTTGGGACGTGTATTTAATTTCGTTGCCCAACCTTGTATCTCTTCATCAGTTGCA
>NZ_JBGQQX010000075.1:0-7558 GCF_045528525.1 Ruoffia sp. FAM 26255
AGAGACCGTATTTTACTTATGACGCGATTATATGTCCCTCAGACAAATAAAAAAGATCAAGCAACAACTTATGCTGCTTGATCTTGATTAAAATGAGTCATCAACCCTATTTGACAAAGAGCCTTTAATCTGGTGTTAGTTCGATACGGTTCCCGTCTGGATCTAGAACAACCGCTTCATAATAGCCATCCCCTGTTGTTCTTGGTCCATCTAATAAGTCATAGCCATCATCAGTTAAACGCTTTGTAAAGTGATCGACATCATCTTTGTCCCCTACACTCATTGCTAAATGAGCATAACCAAACAATTCTCCTTCTGCTTCCTTTATATCATCACGATGCATAATTTCTAAACGTGCCCCACTTGAGAAAGTTAAAAAGTATGATTTAAACCCTTTCTTCTCATTATGATATAAATTGTTTGCCGACGCTTCAAAATACGTTTCATAAAATCGTCGTGTCTGCTCAATATCTTTAACCCACATGCCAATATGCTCAATCTTCATGTTACCCCTCCTTCATTTATTCAATTTCATTATACATTTTATTGGTATCTACACCAAACAAGGTGTCTTCTTATAAACCTATTGACTTATATCAGTCAAATTAAATGTAATTTAATTTGAAATTAGGTATAATAATATATATAAAGATAGGAGGAATGAACATGCGTAATTGGCCTTGGTTAAAAATTATTTGGTATGTCATTTTAATCGTTTTAGCTATCAAAACTTCCAGCGACCAAGCTGAAAAAGCTAGCTAATTTACATAAGCAATCATTCTAATTTTGCTTAATTTTAATCGAATACCAGAGATGATTCACTTCATCTCTGGTATTTTTGTAATCTTCCGTGACAAACATTGTAAATTCAACTACAATTAAAGAAATATGATAAAAGAGGTGAACGCGTTGACAACTGTCATGATTATTGATGATGACCCGATTGTGGTAGAATCATTAAGTTTAATTATTGAAAATGGTGGCTACGAAGTAATCGTAACAGGCTATTCTGCTGAAGAAGCCATTGCTAATTACTCTATTTATAAACCAGATATCACATTGTTAGATATTCGAATGCAAGAGAAATCTGGCATTGACGCTGCTTCAACCATTTTGAGTGAATTTCTGCAAGCAAAAATTCTGCTCGTTACGACTTTTGAGGACTCTGATTTCATTCAAGCTGCCCTCCAATTAGGGTGTAAAGGCTATATCTTAAAGCAAAATATTAAAAGTATCTTGCCAGCCATTGAAGCGGTCCTTAATAATCAGACTGTTCTCGATAATACGATCGTCAATAACGTTGCTCAATCGGTCACTCAATCGAATCAAGTCATATTGAGCGAGCTTACACCTCGTGAATTAGATATTTATCAAGCTGTCGCAAAAGGCTTGAATAATAAAGAAATTGCCGAAAAATTTTATCTGAGTGAAGGAACAGTTCGAAACTATATATCACAACTGTTACTGAAGTTGGAGTTGCGTGATCGGACCCAGCTTGCGATCAGTTATTATAAAGGCAATGAATTCAAAGAAAATTAATCAAAGGAAGGTTTACAAATGATATTTAATATTTTAATTTATGCTTTTCCTGCTATGTTTATGATATTGGGTGCATATTTATTAATCTATAGACGGACTTTACTCGAAGTATTCGGCGATTATTCCAATAAAGTTATTATTATTTTTAGTATATTGCTATTTTTAGTGGGGATTCTCGGCTTTATTTTAGTCGTAAATAATCTGATTGACTTAATGTTAATTTGGATGTTAGCAGCACTCTTCGTCGTCTTCTTTATGGTATTTGTCTTTTATTGGTTATTCAAAGCCAACAATGGAAAAAAATAACATAAAAAATGTGGGGAACAGACTCAATTTTAAGAGCCTGTTCCCCACTTTTTTTAATCTAATACACTGACTAAATCTTTCCCGTCGACTTCTTCGACTTCTACTTTGACTCTCTCTTGCTTAGATGTTGGAATATTCTTTCCAACATAGTCTGGTCGAATTGGTAATTCTCGGTGTCCGCGATCAACAAGAACAGCCAATTGAATGTGTGATGGGCGCGCATTTTCTAAGATGGCATCCATGGCTGCACGAACGGTTCTTCCGGTATAAAGAACATCGTCCACTACTACTACTTTCTTTCCAGTTAAATCATGTTCAAAAGAAACAGCTTTTACTTCAGGACTGACAGATTTTTTAGATAAATCATCGCGATAGAAAGTGATGTCCAAAATTTCCAGCGGTAATTTTACGTCTTCTATTTCTTCGACCTTTTCTTGTAGGCGTTTTGCTAAAAACTCGCCTCTTGTTTTAATTCCAAGAATCACCAGTTTTTCCGTCGATTTATTCTTCTCTAAGATCTCATGGGCAATACGCTTTAAAGTTCTTTGCATGCCACTTTGATCCATTAATTCTCTTTCACTCATTATCATAACCCTCCTTTTAAAAATAGACCGCTCACCCAATTAGGTTTGCGGTCTGATTATGTTAATTATTATTTGAAGCGTTCAACGTCACGAGCAATTGCTACTTCTTCGTTTGTAGGAATGTTGTAGATTGCGAATCTTGAGTCGTCAGTTGAAATTAATGCTTCTTTACGAGTGTCGTTACGCTCGTCATCAATTTCTCCACCAAAGAACGTAATTCCGTCCATGATTAGTTTACGTGTAATTCCAGAGTTTTCACCAATACCTGCTGTGAATACTACTGCGTCAACACCGTTCATAACTGCGATGTATTGAGCGATGTATTTTTGAACACGGTTCATGAAGATATCTAACGTTAATTGTGCACGTTCGTTACCTTCTGCTGCAGCATCTTCAACATCACGCATATCACTAGATACACCTGATAAACCTAGTAAGCCAGATTTTTTGTTAAAGATTGTGATTACATCGTTAACATCAGTGATGTTTAATTTGTCCATTAAGAATGGAATGATTGATGCATCGATATCACCTGTACGAGTACCCATTGTTACACCAGCTAAAGGAGTGAATCCCATTGATGTATCAACAGATTTACCACCGTCAACGGCTGTAATTGATGCACCGTTACCTAAGTGACACGTAATGATTTTTAAGTCTTCGATAGGTTTGCCCATTAATTCAGCTGCACGTTTACTTACGAAATCATGACTCGTTCCGTGAGCACCATACTTACGGATTTGGAAATCTTCGTAGTATTCGTAAGGTAAGCTGTATAAGTAGTTAACTTCTGGCATAGTTGTATGGAAAGATGTATCAAACACTGCTACGGCAGTTGCGTGTGGTAAACGATCTTCAAACACATGCATAACTTCTGCTTCTGCTGGGTTATGTAAAGGTGCGAATTCACTTAATTCTTCAACTTGTTTAATTACTTCTGAAGTAACTAATGTTGATTCTTTAAAGATTTCTCCACCTGCTACGACACGGTGCCCAACACCTGTAATTTCAGTTAGATCAGTAATAATTTGGAATTCTTCTAATTTATCAAATAACATATCAACTGCTTGAGCATGAGTTGCGATATCTTCTGTTACAGTAAATTCTTGATCATCACCATATTCGATTGTGAATACTGAATTGTTGATACCAATTCTTTCTACTAACCCTTTGGCAATAACTGATTCTTCTGGCATATTGTATAACTGGAATTTTAAACTTGAGCTCCCAGCATTAATTGCAAATGTTTTAGACATTAATTAATTCTCTCCTCTTCAATATAAGTCATAATTCTATTATACATTTATTATAACAGATTGCATTAGAAGTTCTCTACTAAATTATAATGTTTTTCACTAGTGTTGCATAAAACTGAAAATCACTGTTACTTGTTTATTGTTAATTAAATCACATGTAGTTTTCGTTAAAAATTTCAAAAAAGTCAAATGCTGGCGCAGCGGATGACTTTTTCCATAATTTTTTTGACTAATTTAGTTGTAGATAAATCGATTTGCGGCTTCTTTCACTTAGTCAGGTTCGAATATTTCCTTAAATAATTCGAACGGTTCATACTGTAACGCTCGTAAATGCCTTAAAACGTGGAAAACTGTTTGTTTTAAGTCTAATTCAAGCTTGATGAGTAAAGTCAGTAAGTAGACAATCAGTGCCAGTATGACTTGATTTTCCACACCTTCTTCTGACTTTGAAAAGTAGTTTTTAATCGTCATGTGTTGCTTGATATGCTTGAAAAAGAGCTCGATTTGCCATCGTGATTGATACATTTTACTAATCTCTTCAGCTGATACATCCATGCGGTTGGTGATAATTCTTAAATTGGCTTGCTGCTTTCTTTCTATCGTCACAAGTCGAAAGAGACTCGTCAAGTAGACTTGACTGCCCAATTGAAGCAACTGGTCACTGATAATACCCGTTCTTTTAGGAACGTCTAGATGGCCTTGCACATGTACCTTCGTATTCTTCTTAATCCGAGAAACGAAGAAATACCCATCCCAATGCATTTGATCGAATTGAGCGAAATCAAGATACCCACGATCAAAAACGTATGTAGCCAATGGCTCATTGATAAAGACCTCTAAGTGCTCATGATCATGTTCAGAAGTAGGAGATACTTCAAATTGTTCAGGGTGCACCCAACGTTCATTCATGAAGCAGACTTTTAAATGTAACTTTATGCCAGCTTTTGTCGGTCTAAAATGCGCCCATGGATAGGAATTCTTGCTAAATGAAAAGGTTGTGGAATCAATCAGATAGAGTTTTTCTTTCGACTTTACCTTCGTCTTTTTATGCACAAGAGAAAGTAAATGATTAAAAACCTCCAGTAATACACTTGGTTCAAGTGCCCGTAGGGCACGAGAAAGCTGAGAGTAACTGATAGAGTCTATCCCCATTACTTTTTTCAAATTCGGATTGACAAGTTGTTGGTCTAGGTGTCGTAAACTTTCGGTTTCATCGTTAATGGCATACAGAAAGAGATTTATTACTTTATTAAATGTCAATTTATTTGCATAACGATCAAATTGTTCGATGGCTTGACGAGAATCTAAGCTTAATTGTTCTAATTTAATATACGAAAACCATTTATTTATTGTCATTTTTGTTTTATACTTATCCATGCATAGATCCTTTGTATTGGTCTTGGATAAGTCATCCAAGTACTAGTATAAAGGATTTTTTTATGCCATGGAACAGGTTAATATTTTAATGCAACACTAGTGAATGTTTTTTAATATAAACAATAACTTAAAATACTAAGCTTATTTTATGACTCGTAATGAGCAATGACCTCCATTTTTACTTTTGCTCCCATTGGTAAACTACTTACGGCAAAAGAACTTCTAGCTGGATACGGCTTGTGAAAATTCATGGCATAGATTTCGTTAAATATCGATGAATCACCGATGTCATTCATATATAACACAACTTTTACAACGCTTGTTAAATTCAAACCTGCACTATCTAATATATGGGCAATATTTTTGAAAACTTGATTCATTTCTTATTCAGCATTCCCTTTAACTAATTTATTAGTTTCTGGATCAATGCCTATTTGACCAGATACATATAACATATCTCCTACACGAACGGCTTGCGAATATGGGTCCATCGGCTTTGGTGCTTTATTAGAATAATAAATTTTCTTCATACTTAGCCACCCTTTCTATGAGTCTATTTACATTATAATAAATTATAAAATAATGTATAGGAAAGTGACTATTTTCGCGTTTCTAATTATTTTTTCATTTTATGTAGGGAAAATGCTTGTGTTGTGCTATAATTTACGAAATAAATCAAAAGGTGGTTAACACAATGCAAGCTGTAATTACTGTAATTGGGAAAGATAAGGTAGGGATTCTCGCAGAAGTTGCGACACAATGCGCTAAATATAACGTGAACGTTGTCGACGTTGAGCAAACGATCATGCAAGATTATTTTACGATGGTGATGTTAGTGAATATTGATAAGCTTTCAATCGAATTTGAAGAATTTCAACAGAACACGAAGGAAAGTATCCCTGAGATGGAAATACACGTGATGCATGAGGATATTTTCAATTCTATGCACCGAATTTAAGGAGTTAAACCATGTTAGAAATGCAAAATGTTATTGAAACTGTTTCTATGATTAAAGAAGATAACTTAGATATTCGTACCATTACGATGGGAATATCGTTAGTTGATTGTGCGGATGGAGATATTGATCGTTCGTGTGAGAAAATTTATAACAAAATTTATAACTCTGCCAAAGACTTAGTTAAAACTGGTGAGCTGATTGAGGGTAAATTTGGTATTCCGATTGTAAACAAACGGATTGCTGTTACTCCTATCTCTCAACTGCTTGCTGCCTCCGGTGGCGATCCTTTAAAATACGCGCGAGTGTTAGATAAGGTCGCTCAAGATATAGGTGTAAACTATATCGGTGGTTACTCTGCTTTAGTCCACAAAGGCTTTAGTAAAGGTGATTTGGAATTAATTCAATCTATTCCACAAGCCATGGCTGAGACAAATCATGTGTGTTCTTCAGTGAATATTGGTTCAACCCGTGCGGGTATCAATATGGATGCTGTGGTGATGTTGGGAAATATCGTTCGTGAAGCTGCTGAATTAACACAAGATAATGAGTGCATGGGTGCTTCTAAGATTGTCGTTTTCTGTAATGCTGTTGAGGATAACCCTTTTATGGCTGGTGCTTTTCATGGATCTGGAGAGCCAGATGTTGTCATTAATGTAGGTGTATCTGGTCCTGGAGTGGTACGTAATGCTCTAGCTAACCTTGATAAAAATGCTTCTCTTGAAGTTGTAGCCGATACAATTAAGCAAACAGCTTTTAAAATTACAAGAATGGGTCAATTAGTTGGAACTGAAGCGTCACAAATGTTAGGTGTGCCTTTTGGTATCGTAGACCTTTCTTTAGCCCCTACTCCCGCAGTTGGTGATTCAGTTGCTCATATCTTAGAAGAGATAGGCTTGGACCAAGTTGGTGCGCATGGTTCCATCGCGACCTTAGCTATGTTAAATGACGCTGTTAAGAAAGGTGGTGTCATGGCCTCTTCTCACGTTGGTGGTTTATCTGGCGCGTTTATCCCTGTCAGTGAAGATGCTGGTATGATTGCAGCTGCTGCTAATGGGACATTAAATATTGAAACATTAATGTCAATGACAGCCGTCTGTTCTGTTGGTTTAGATATGATTGTCATTTCGGGAACAACACCACCAGAAGTAATCTCAGCTATTATTGCAGATGAAGCAGCTATTGGAATGATTAATTCTAAAACCACAGCGGTACGAGTTATACCAGCCATTGGACGCTCTGATGACGAATGGTTAGACTTCGGTGGTTTGTTCGGTAAAGGTTCAGTTATGCCTTTAAATCCAACTTCTCCAAAAGTGTTTATCAATCGTGGCGGACGAATTCCTGCTCCACTTCAAAGTTTAAAAAATTAAATTCCCAAGGACTTGCTTATTCTGAGCAAGTCTTTTTCTTTAGCTTAAATTGTCAAATTAAGTGCAACACAGTTTTATAAAAGATTTCATAAGGTGTTTTCCAATTCAAACATTTTTTGGGACGTGTATTTAATTTCGTTGCCCAACCTTGTATCTCTTCATCAGTTG
>NZ_JBGQQX010000076.1:0-7448 GCF_045528525.1 Ruoffia sp. FAM 26255
GAATTAACCATATCAGAAAGGGGGTCTTTTTTCATCACCTAATGGGTGATGAAGCAGATTACTTTAAAGACTATTAAATCAATGTTAGGAAAGACTATTAGTAAAACTATGAATTATTCAGGATTAAATATCGATACAAATTATGATCGTTTTAATTCTTGCATTATTTGTTTTAATTCTTGTAATTCTTCTTTATATAAATCCCGATATTGGCCACTTTGCGTTGCCCCGTCCAAGTGAATGGGGCCAATCATAATGCGATGTAAGTCTGTCACTTTTACCCCGCATTGTAAAAACATCCGTTTAATTTGATGTCTTTTACCCTCAGTTATAGTAACAATCCCACTACTTTCACTCACGGATTGATTTAAGATGCGTAATTTGGCTGTCTTGAGTTGAGTTCCATCTTCTAATAGTAAGCCGCCTTTAAATGCTTCAACCATTATCTGATCCATCAAACCATTCACAGTGACACGATATTGCTTCTCTTTAGCGAAACGTGCTTGTTCAAATAGATAATGCAATTGACCATTATTCGTGAGAAAAACTAAGCCGGTTGAGTCACGATCTAATCGCCCTACAATTGATAAACTCTCATCAAAATCTTGATTTTTAAGCAAATCTAAAACAGTAGAGAACTTCGAATCTTTTTTAGCACTCAAGATCCCTTTGGGTTTGTTCAAGGCTAAATAAGTATGTCCAAAATCTTTACCTATGCGCTTACCATTCACTCTGATATCAAATAATACAGGATCGACCGTAAGCATTCGATCCGTGACGATTTTTCCGTCACACGTTACTTGCTTACTTTGTAATAATCTCTTTCTATTTTTTACAGGCAAATCGAGTGCTTGTTGTAATAACTCATCCAGCGTCATCTGTTTAACTCTTCTAAATATTCATTGTGGCTACGTTCAAAAAAATCAGCAATTTTATCCATCGTCTGAGTTTGTACAAGGTGACCAGCATGTTCAAAGATGACTTCCATTCTCAATTCCGTATTCTCTTCTACAAAGGCTTTTGTCTGGCTAAATGGAACTTTTCCATCTTCATCCCCGTGCCAAATAAAGAAAGGTCTGTCATTTAATAATTCGGGCTGGCGAGCTAAATCATACTTAGGAATCCAAGCAGTTAGATTGAAATAGTCCTTAGGTAAATAAATATTACGACTTGTCGCATGTCGGTGAATCATGTCTCTGTAATCAGTTAAAGCTGGTGTTCCCATAATACATGCTGCTGCATTAATTTCTGGATTATGAGTCATTAAGGCACATGTTGTCATTCCACCCATCGACAAACCACCTACACCAATGAAATCAGTGGCTAAATGACGTTTTTTGAAATAATCAATAATATAGCCAAATTCAAATAGATTTGTATGAATGCTATTAAAAAAAGTCAATGAGGGTATCGATGAAACCGACTGGATACGTTCACCGTGATTCTCAGCATCCGGTAAAACAACTCGAAAGCCTTTAGCTGCTAACTTACGGCCTTGGGTGATAACTAATGTTTTATTAATTTGCCAACCATGATAATATACGATAATCGGCAAGGGTTTATTTCGATCTGCGTCTTCAACAACTTCAAATACGGGAATTGTCCCAATCATTCTTTTTCTTACAACAATTTTCAATTTTTTCCAACTTTCTTTAAAGTATATCATTGTACTTTTGATGACAATGTTTGACTAATTTGTTATTCTTATCATAATGAAAAGCTTTTCAAAGGAGGCAATTATGAAATTAGATAATATTATATCAGAGCCATCACGCATTCTACAAGGAAGTCGCATTCCTGAAGCCTATTCGGTAAATGAACACAGTGAAATAATTAATCTTCACGCGGTGGCATATCCATTGAATACACAAGAAGTCGTCGACTTAGTTAAATATGCTAACCAAAATGATTTAGCAATTATTACTTATGGAGCTAATACTGGTTTAGCTGAAGCGACGTCAGCTTTCGGTGGTGAGTTAATCATTGATCTCAGCAAGATGAATCAGATTATTGACTTCGACTTAGATACATTAACTTTAGTTGTAGATCCTGGTGTCACTAATGGTGAAGTTCAACAATTTGTTGAATCCAAAGGTTATTTCTACCCACCAGATCCTGGAGCAAAACATGGTTCAATTGGTGGTAATGTAGCTACAAATGCCGGCGGTATGCGTGCGGTTAAATACGGTACAACGCGTGATTACGTACGTAAGATGGAAATCGTCCTGGCTAATGGTGACGTGATTGAAACAGGTAGCGTAGCGATTAAGAACAGTTCAGGTTATAACTTAAATCATCTATTTATTGGTTCGGAAGGAACTTTAGGAATCATTACTAAAGTCTACTTAAAAGTGATTCCCTTGCCTAAGTTTAAACAATCTTATATCGCCGCCTTCCCTTCGTTAGACGATGCGGCGGAAGCAGTACTTTCTATCTTACGGAATGGTTTAGATATCACAGCTGTTGAGTTTTTCGAACGACGTGCCATCGCATATAGTGAACAACTCTTGAATAAAACATTTCCTAGTGAAAATGGTGTTGCGTACTTATTAATGACCTTTGATGGGATGCATGAAGCGGTCATTCAAGAAGAAGCTCAGCGTTTAGAAAAAATTACTCATGATCATTATGCTGTTGAGTTTTTAGTGCTTTCTGAAGAAGATAGTTTAACTGCATGGGATTTACGCGATAATATATTAGCAGGAATACTAACAATTTCTGAACAAGAGCCTCTAGATTATTCCGTGCCTGTGAATGAATTTGTGAATTTTTTCAAATATACGCATGAAGTTGAAGCGAATAGTGGTTTAAATTTCATTAGTTTTGGCCATGCAGGAGATGGTAATATTCACTCTTCTATCTTGCGAGCCGGCTTAACTCAAGATGAATGGCAAGAGAAAAAACATGAAATACTGACGAATTTATATGCTTATGTCTCTGAAGTCGGTGGTTTACCTTCTGCAGAACATGGTATAGGTTTAGTTAAAAAGCCATACTTTAAACAAGTGATGAGTAGCGAATATTTGCATTACTTAAAACAAATTAAATTGGCATTTGATCCTGACAATCGCTTAAACCCAGGTAAAATATTTGATTAATACTTCATCCTCAAACAAAGAAATCACCTCAAAGATTAACTCTTTAAGGTGATTTTTTATGTATTCATTTTGTCGCAGGTTCTAATTGACCCATCTCAATAAGTTTATTTTTTACTAGTTCAATAACCACTTCTGCATCAGCAGGGTTATTAACGACATCGTATTTATCAATATCAATTTTGATTACTTGTGATGCGTGGTAGTGATTATCTACCCAATCATCGTAGCCACTCCAAAGTGTTTTATAATAATTCACTAAGTTGATATCTTGTTCAAATTCACGACCACGAATGCCGATCCTCTTTAAAATTGTCTCGAATGAGCCTGTTAGATAAATCATTAAATCGGGAGATTTTTTAGGTAGTTCATCCAATTCTTCAAGCATATTTGTCAGAAGTTTTTCATAAATATTAAACTCAAGATTTGAAATGCGACCTAAGTCGTTGTTAACTTTCGCGAAGTACCAATCTTCATAGATTGAACGATCTAATACGTTACTACGGTGAACAAGTGCCTCCTTAATACTATAAAAACGGCTACTTAAAAATTCTAACTGTAATAAAAATGAATATCTTTTTAATTCTTGTTCTTCCTCTGATGCGGTATAAAATAATGGAAGTATTTCATTGTCATCCACATTTTCATAAAAAATATCTGATTCAAGTGCATTACCAATTAACTTTGCAACACTGGTCTTTCCAGCACCAATCATTCCACCAACAACTATAATCGCCATCGACTCCTCTCCTTTATTCCATACAACAACATGTTGTGTCTATTTAAAGATTATAACACTATATATTGTGTTATCAAGCTGAAATTTAATCTCGTCATAGACGCACCTATGAAACTATACAGAATTTTGTTGATGGATTCAAGTTAATTATTCCACATAATTTTATAATAATAGAAGCGCCACTTTTGTTAGTAAGTGACGCCTTTAATGTCTAATCTTTGACTTCGAATTCAAAATGTTCGACGATTTTATTTTGTAGATGTTGATATTTACCTTGGCCTTTAAACATTTGGAATGCTTGAACTGATAGTTGGTCTGCTTCATCAGGATACACATCATTAACATACGGATTATCTTTTAGTATTTCTTTTAAATGCTCTTTTCCAACTTTGCGGATAGATCCACTCACGCGAATGACTTCTATACCCTTCTCAGACTTAGCCATTCCTGTAATTGATACTTCAGGTTTTGCTTCTAATTGCTGATAAAAGTCAGTTTTAGGTGATGTCATGAAGAAGATTCCTTTTTCATTCCCAACACCTACATTAATATAACGTGCTTGAGGTAGTCCTTCTTTGTCCACAGTTGAAAAAACCGCTGCACCAATCTCATCTTGTAATAATGTTAAATATTTTTTGTATTCCATATTCTTCCTCCTAAAAATTTACATTTCTGTAATATTATATTCTGTTACCATTATTGGATAAGTGCTTTCTACAAAAGCAAATATATCTTCTAAACGCTTCTTGCCTACCTTTGCATCGCTTGTAACAATCGCGAAAGCAAGTTCACTTTGATTTAATATATCGTGAAAAGCAACTTCTGCTGCCGATACCTTAAATCGAACTTGACTCTTTTGAATGATACTTTTGACGACGCGTCGTTTGTCTTTTAAAGAATACGCATCATTAATTATAAAAGTGATTGTCAAGACATGTACATACATCAATATCCCTACTTTAAATTAAATATTTCAATGACTCACATTGATAATGAAAGAGAAAAAAAAGAAATAAATCATTTTATAATAACATGAATCATTTCTTTGATATTAGTTATGGCACGATTACCAAATTCGGTAGCCAATATTTGTGATTAAAAGGCCAGTCTGAATGTCCCAACGACAATATTGGATATATACCATATCATCACCATTACCGTAATAGGCTAAATCAGGCATATAATCATCACCGTAAAATTGTTTTTGTTGATTCTCATGTAGAAATTCAATCGTTTGAGTAATTTCATAACCTTTACTTAAACCATATTCGTCTGTAATGACTACTTCTGTTCCAACCTCTAGCAGACCTTGATCCGCTAATGGCTTAAAAACGCCTGTACCCGATAAATCATAATAATGACCAAAAAATGTATTGATATTATTTTGACCTACATAAGCCACTCGGTTTTCATTCAAGACTTCATTTAATTCATCAAAATCATCACCGAAGCCTTCGTTTCCTCGCATGTCTTTAAAAGAAAACTCATAACCATTCACGTTTAGGCTTTCTTCAGTATAGCCTGCTTCTGTCCCATCTTCTGGCAAGGATTCGATTTCCTCTTCATCGTAGTCAGTTGGTAAAACTGGTTCATGAATGACCGCACCTTCAATATCTTCGGGTTTCAGGCTGTCATCTTCATTATCTTTTTCTGTTTCGTCCTCGTCTACTCTGTTTCTTTCCTGTACTGACGAAGTATCTTGAGCAAGTACTGCCGTGTTTGGCGTATAAGAATTTGTATAAGGCATGAGAGTCGCGAGTATTGATGTTAATAGTAGAAAGCGTTTAATAAAAATCACCTCAAAATTAGTCTAGTACTCATATTATAACTAAAAGTGTCTAATTTAATACTAAATATATTATAAATTTCCGTTAATATTTAGTATATCTATTATGGTAATTTAATCTTTGCGACATTTAATGATCTTAATGTAGGTGTTTTCTTATATTGGTGTTCTTCCATTTTAATTAAGATATCGTTAAGCATCTGAACTGTATCTGACATATAAGAGCCTTTATTAAGCATGACACACTCAGAACGGCTCCCTTCAGCGGCATCGGTCACCTCTGCTCTAGAAGGAATTCCTTCATCCAGCATTGAAGCCATTACCTCTGTCCCCCATATCACAGGAGTATCACTTGCCTCACAAATCCATAAGATTTCTTGTTGTAATTCAGCAAGTCTCACATAACCACTTTCTACCGCTAAATCTCCGCGAGCAATCATGACAGATACTGGGTTTCGACTTCCAGCTTTTAGAATAACTTCGGGTAAGTTATTCATTGCTTGAACTGTTTCAATTTTTAACGTTAATGGGACGTCGCTTAATAGTCGGTCCGACTTTTCAATTTCTGCTTGGATTTCTTCAATATCATCCGTAGTTCGAATGAATGAACACCCAATCATATCCGCATGTTCAACGGCAAAGTGAATCGCTTCGCGGTCTTCATCAGTTAAGATGTCAATGTCAAACTCTGTTTCGGGGAAATTTAGGCCTTTCTCAGCCTTTATCCTTACAGATCCACCTCTAACTCTTTTAACTAGTAACAAAGCTTCTGACTCGCCAATTTCCTTCACTTCAAGCTCGATTGACCCATCATCAATTAAAATTGGATCATCTATTGATAATTGCTCAAATATTTATTGAATACTACAACCGACGGTCACTTTAATATCGTCATCAAGAGGTGGTAAATTGGTATAATCTTTAGTCATACGAACTAAATCTCCTGCTTTTACTTTAGGTTTCTTAAATTTTGTGAAGACCCACTCTGTTCTAATTTTCGGACCGACAATGTCGATTAAAATTTTTACTTTCTTATCTAATTCTTCGGTTAATTCATGAATATTATCTATCATTGCTTTCCAAGTCTTTTCATTATCATGTGCTGCATTAATTCTAGCAACATTCATTCCACTTTCAATTAACTCTCTCAAAAGCGCCTTGTCTTCAGAAGCTTCAGTAGGCATTGTCACCATAATTCGTGTATTTCTTTCTTTGGGCGCGTCTCCAAAAAACAATTGTGTATTCTGGGAAAGTCTGTTTCTTCCCGCTGTTGATTGTTTTGATTCAGGTTCTTCTATGTCCATATCTTTGCCAATTGTATTTCCTAAACGTCTAATAACAGACTCTAAAGTAAATAACGTTCTAGACTCTAATCTACCTAAACTTGATAGACCCCATGAAGATAAATCTGCTTGTAATGATCGGATATCTCGTCTTCTTAAAGCGAGATAAGCAAACAAATTCCTAGCACTTTCACGAAAGTCATTACGTTCGATAAATTTATCAATGGCTTCATATTCAGTTTTAGATTCAGCTTTTACTTGTTGGTATAATTCGGTTAAATCATCATAAATTTGAGTTTGTTCTTCAATACTTGAGTATGTCATTTGTTCACCTCATAACATATTATTGTTAATGTGATTATAACAATATTCATCGACATTTGAAAACGTTACCCTTTATTATTACTACATATATATTCCTGAATAATTCATACTTTTAAATATTGAGTTATTCTAGTCGTTATTTTTCAATTTTGGATCACTTTATCGAAATTAAAATATTTTAATCGATTTTCTAAGCTAAAGAAAAACTTTTTAGTCTCATC
>NZ_JBGQQX010000077.1:0-7242 GCF_045528525.1 Ruoffia sp. FAM 26255
TGGGAAAATAACGCTCGGACATTCTTACAAGTGTAATGTGCATGATGACCAGATGATATAACTACATTGAGACTTTTACACAAGATTATGGACTTGACACAAATTTACACGATGAATTGCAACAGCAAAAAGCAGCCATCGATGATTTAAATAACAAAGCCAAAAATTCTACGAGTGGAGATGTCCTTCGAAAAGTAGCTGATACAGAACGGAATCTCGTTATTTTAGAACACACGATTGAAACCTTGGATGAGACGGTATCAGAGTTATTAGCAACTGAAACATTCACTAACAAACTTGACAACTCAGCACTCGAGTATGATTTAAAATGGTATAATCGTCAAGTCATAAAGCTTGTCCACGTTTACCGTGACTTATTAGATAGTGTCAGCAGTTTATTTTCAGATCTTGTCAGCGACAACTTAAATAAATTAATGAAATTCTTAAACTCGCTCTCACTTGTTCTCGCTTCAGCCAGTTTAATTTCCGAGTTTTGGGGAATTAACGCCGGAGGCTTACCAGGAGAAAATTCTGATTACGGAACACTTGGAGTCCTCATTTTGGTTGTTATCTCAACTGCTTCAATGGCTATCTTCTTAAAGAAAAAAGATTACTTTTAAACGTCAAACACACCCATGAATCATTTCACGGGTGTGTGTTTGCGTTATTAATAATCAATATCGAATGAAGTATAAATGAACAAACTCTTACCCGCTTCGACACTTTCGCCAATGACATCTTTAATTTCTTTATGTTGAGAAGCAGTTATTTTATGCGCGTCAGCTAAAAATCGGTAATATTTCTTCAACGAAGTCCCCATCTGTTGCACGCCTGTTTGCGACTGAACAATCCCTTTATCAACGATATAACCACTCAAGAATAGAGTTAAAAAGTCAAGTTCGTTTAAGTCAGGTTGATAACTTCGATATACTAGTAATTCTTGCACATATAGATTTGCATTATCGTTATGCCGTTTTACAACTTTGTCACTCAGCTCTAGCTCTTCTTTTAAATAAATGCCAAAAGCAGCGATCGCTTCATTAGTATTAGCCTTAAACGACGTATCAACGAATTCCGTCTCTTCTTCTTTAAACTCATTGTCTAAAATATCTAAGTGATTTTCAAAAGCCATGCGAGTTGTTTCGTCTGCTGGTTTGTAATCATTCGACGAGAAGATATGGTCATTCAAAGCCGCCATTATTCTAACTTGAGGAACTCGCTCCCAATCTAAAGGAAAATACTCTAGTAAATAAATATAGTTATTCACAATACTTGAAATCGTTCGGTTATGATTTTTGTTTACTTTAATACTTCGAGCATTTTCAAAATAACGGCGGATTTTTCCTTTTGGAATACCAAGCATTTGAAAAGCCAGTTGAATGCCATCTTCAATATGGGCATCTAATTGTTTCTTCTCCGTCGCATTGATATCCGCTAAAACGACCGGTAAAAAGGTTAAATCATTGACTAAAAACAAAACCTTTTTACGATTTACTGTAACGTAATTAGCATGCCAAGAATAAAATGGATTTATTTTTGAGAAATGTTTGGCACTTTTTTCATTGTCTACTTTCTCAATGTGCGAAAACAAAGGTAATGTTTTTTTCGTTGGATTCATTACTAACATAATATCTCCCCTCTCTTAATTCCACATTTTTTATTCATTAAAATACAAATTCTTCTCCAAATAATCATTCGGATATTTCTTCAACAACCGCTTAAAGAACTGACGTAACTGACGAACTGTTATGTCTCCAGCTTGATATTGCGCGAGGATTTTTTGATAATTCGCTTCCTCTTTATTGGTGGCTTGTTTTCTAAAATAACCCCAAATATGTTGAGCGGCATTCACTTCTGCACCCTTATCTTCCGGCACACTCTCTGCTTGTTCAAGAAGCTCAATAAATAAGATAAAGTCTGTATCTTCCTTATTTTTTAATACGTTACGTATCTTTTGATAAATGCTCGCCGACTTCGCCAACACAGCATACTTCCGCTTGGCCCATAACTTCTCAGTAGCAACGATATCTTGATCCAAGTAGATTTGTATCTTTTCTGCAGACCGATTCTTATCTTTGACTTCTAACATAATATCGATCGGCTGATCAGGAGGAAGCTGCTCTAAAAATCCAATAAAGGGTCGAATCGCAATCGTCTCGGAATGGGCACCGGCTTTTTTTCCAGGCGCTTGTTGACTGTAATGAATTTTTTGACGACCATCAGCTGGCTGCCAAGTTCGACCGGAAGCTTGAATATAGTCACTCAATGGAGTGTCATCAAGTGGAAGACGCACTTCATGATGCAAATTATCAAAAATAACGGGTAATCCGGTCTGCTCACTAATAGAAAGAACATCATGAATACTATATAAACGCTCATCGTTTTCAATGACTAAGTGCCCGCGCACGCGTTTAGATAACTGATTGGCTTGGTCAATAAAGCGTGCCATTGCGCCTTCTTTATCACCATACACCCCACCAATATGGATAATGATTTTGTTCGTCTGATTGCCTCCAAGTAGTTCTAACAATTCCGAATGGTACTCCAAGTCGTCAATCGCTCGTTGGACCACATTCATATCCATGGAATTCAAGACCGTATACTGTCCTGGATGCATCGAAATTCGTAACTGAGTTGATTGTACTTTGTCTTTAATACGATTGAACGTTGATTCAAAATACTCTTTCCAATCCAGGTCCACACCCTCTTTAGGCTTCGTCGCAAAAGGAATGAGATCACTCGATAGACGTAGTAAACCGATTCCGTGATCAACTGTATAAGTAATCATCTCTTCCAATGTCGCCAGATTCCACTCAATCAATTCAATCCATTTGTCATTTGTTAAATTATCAAAACGACACGTCTTGAATCCTTGGCTAATATCGGGATTCAAACACGCGTAACCAATTCTTACATCTTGATTCATAAGTGACTCCTTTGTCTTTTGATTTATCATACTAAAAATAAAAAGAAAGATTGCATAAAATGCTCTCTTTCTTTCGATTTAACCTATTTGTTATTATCTGTATCTAAGCGCAACTCGCCGTCTTCCATGTAATAAACTTTATCACAATGCTTGATTAAACGCTCATCATGGGTAACCATAATCGTTGCTTTTTTCTGTTCCTTTGTTTGTTTGGCCAATATTTCAACCACTTCAAACGCACGACTCGAGTCCAAACTAGCTGTTGGCTCATCGGCTAAAATCACTGACGGATCATGGAACAAGGCACGCGCAATCGCTACACGTTGGCGTTCTCCACCTGAAAGGTCGCTCGGATATTTATCCCGTAAGTCCGTAATATCTAATTGTTCTAATAAGGAATCCACTCGATCTTTTTCGAATGCCTTTTTTTCGATTTTATTCACAAGACGCAACTGATCCTCAACTGTTAGGAAAGGTATTAAGTTAGATGCTTGTAGGATAAAGCCGATTTCTTTAAAGCGTAGCTTCGTTCGTTTCTTATCATTCTCTTCACTGAACTTGTTGCCATTAATCAAGACTTCCCCTTTACTAGGCGCTTGAAGGCCTCCAATAATCGTTAGAAATGTACTCTTACCTGAACCACTTGGTCCGATAATCGCAACAAATTCTCCCTCTTCAACCGAAAAGTTCGTATCTTTTAAAGCTGTAATCTCTTTACGTCCATCATCGAATGTTTTGGACACATTTTTTACTTCAATTGCTTTCTTCATAGAACCCCTCCTATCCAATTGCTTCTAGCGGATCGATTTTGGCTACCGTTCTTACTGAGAAGAACGCGCCTAATAAGGCAAACAAGACAATTAATACGGTTATAATTAAGATAAAGTACATATTAAAGGCAAATGGCACCGTACTCGGTAACACCATCGCTGTCCCCATTGTAAGCACCAAGCCAATGGCTACACCAATGACTGATAAGATAAATGTCTGGCTCACAACAGATGTCGCAATGTACTTCGTAGAAATACCCTGGGCTTTCATCACCCCAAACATGCTTGATTTTTGTACAGTTAACACATACATGAAGATTCCAATCACAACAGCCGCAATAATAATTAAGAAAATAATCATTAAACCAAACGTCAATACTTGGGCTGTGTATCCAGGGATTTCTTCAATATATTCAGAGATTGTTGACAGCTCTAAGTCTTCATTATCCAACTCGACACTATCTAAATCATCATCACGAATAATAAAGGCACTCACACGCCCTTCATCCGAATCATCAATTGCTTCGAACCGCACGTCTTGGTATGTTGAAATAGTTGTGTATAGTACTGGAGCGACATTGAATTTCGCGTTGTCGGTAAAACCAACGACTTCAACTTGCTCATCATTTCCCGCAAGATTTAAAACGTCACCAATTTCAATACCAAACTCTTCGTGGATACTAATATCTGCCACAACTTGAAAGTCTTCTTGAAACATCTCACCCTCAACGATATTTGGTGCAATAAATTGCTCTGAATCAATTCCGAAGAATGTCACTGAAATTTTATTCTCTTCTTGCTCAGCTTCAGTCTGATTATCGCGACTTACAACACTTGCAGTTTGTCCTAGAACGGCTATCTCGTCAGCTTCAATATCATTGATTAAACCTTGTGGCATCATTGACATATTAATATTTGAATTGGCTTCGTCTGCCAATACAATTGCTTGTGCTTCCCATTTATCCACACTTGTTCGGTTATCTTGAGCCAAACCGAAGGCTAAGCCAGTTAAAAAATAAACTAAATAACTCACTAATACTAATACACCGACGATTAATGAAAAACGCGTCTTGGCGTATTTAATTTCTTTCCAAGCTAAAAACATATCTTCACCTCTAATTTTATATTTAACTTATCACGCGATAAGTATATCAGTCAATTTTTTCATATGCAAGATATTTTTTGGTATTCACCTAGTAAATTCAACAATTCGATGTATAATATTAAAGAAGGAAGGAGCGAGTATATTGACCTCTAAAGAGATTTCAACGAGACAAATGATTATAGATACTGCCCGTAAAAAATTTATGACCGACGGTTACAAGGCAACTTCAACGCGTCACATCGCAAAAGAAGTAGGGATTACCCAGCCGAATCTCTATCATCATTTTCGAAATAAAGAGACTTTATACATTTCCGTCCTAGAACAACTCGGAGATGAAGTGAATATTCAACTGAATTATATTGCCCATAACAGTCATTTATCATTACAAGAGCGTCTCAACCGTATGACCCGCTACCTCCAAGATAACGATCCCGTCGATATCTATACAATGATGAAAGATATGGAATCTGATTTATCTGATGAGAGTAAGACCAAATTGTACACTATCTTCTTAAATGGCTACAAACAACCTTTTGTAGATTTGTTTAAGGAAAATTTGACGAAGCTACGTCCGGACCATACTGCTGAGGAAATCGCTTCGCATTATTTTATAGTGATTGCCCCTTACATCAGCCCAGACATGCAACGTTATCAATTCGTCTCGATAGAAAGTATTGTCGATTTATTTTTACATGGAATTAAAATTTAAAAAAAGAGAAGCGCCTGGATAGATTCCAAGTGCTTCTTTTTTTAATTTAATGCATCAAATTTCGCTTTCATTGTTGGGTTCTTTCGAACTAATTTCTTAACCGTTAAGTCATCCGCTTTGTTATTGGCTAATCGCAAGTTGTTTTCGGAAGAGACTAAGGCATCTTTTGTTTTTTGCAGATGCGTAATCGTCTTATCAATTTCATCAATCGCTGTTTTGAACTTTCGACTTGCCAGATCATAATTTCTAGCGAATGCCGACTTGAATGTATCGAGATCCTCTTCAAAATTTGTTATATCGATATTTTGTTCACGCATCAAAGCTACTTCTTGCTTGTACTCTAGCGAATTCATCGCTGCGTTTCGAAGGAGTGTAATAATCGGGATAAAAAATTGTGGACGAATCACATACATCTTCTCATATTCATACGATACATCAACAATTCCATTATTATAGAGTTCATTATCAGATTCTAACATTGAGACAAGAATCGCATATTCACATTTTTTGTCATTTCGGTTTTTATCTAGTTGCTTAAAAAAATGCTCATTCTTTTTCTTCGTTGCCGTTTCATCGCCTTCATTTTTCATCTCAAACATAATTGAGATAATTTCATTGCCGTGCTCATCGTTCTCACGATAAATGTAGTCGCCCTTACTTCCGGATTTAATATCGTTATCCTTACCAAACTCTGCGTTTTTGAAAGCTGTCATTCGAAGGCGGTTAAACTCAATTTCACAATGCTGTTCTAAAGTTTCACCAACCATTTTAGTCGATTGCTTCGCCTTAAAATCTTTATAAAATGCAATTGTCTCGTCTTTTAACTTCATTTCTGTTTCGTATTTTTCCTTAACTGAGTTTAACTCTAATTCCCGTTCCTTTTCCTGAAGCGTCATCTTAGACTCTAACTCCATCAGCGCTTTTTCTTTAGCTGCATTGCTTTCTGACAATTCAAGTTTCTTCTCATTTTCAATCGCTTGAATTCGCGCATTCAACTCAGTCAATTCTCTGTCTTTTGCCGCTAAAGCTTTTTGTAGTTCGAGTTCTTTGTCTTTTTCTAGCGAAGCGGTTTTATTCTCCAAATCAGCGATAACTTTATCTTTTTCTGTAATTTGCTTGTCAAAGGAATTCTTCGTCTTTTCCTCAATTAGAGCTAAATTACTCTTATGTTGGGCGTTGATCTGCTCGAGTTTTTCATGAATCTCTTCATTAAATTCTTTTGTTCGAACTTGGGCTAAAATATCTGCATACCCCGCTTCGTCAATCGTAAATAGTGTCCCGCAGTGGGGACATTTAATTTCATTCATCAAAATACCTCCTGTAATTCTAACTGATTGTTATACCATTATACTAAAATTTAAGATGCGGTGGGAACTCTAGTCAAACCACAACTCCATTTGGCTTGAGTTGACCGAACTTAGGACAAACCGCAACTCCATTTGGCTTGAGTTGAGCTAACTCAGGACAAACCGAAATCCATTTGGCTTGAGTTGTGCTAACTTAGGACAAACCGCAACTCCATTTGGCTTGAGTTGACTGAACTTAGGACAAACCGCAACTCCATTTGGCTTGAGTTGACTGAACTTAGGACAAACCGCAACTCCATATACTGGTCCTATGAACGTGGACAATCTGAGCCACACTCATTTCATTCGTGAACTAAGTTAATTTCTGTCATAATAATCGTAGACTCAAAGGTATAAAGACTAAATATTTGTAGACAATCCGTCAT
>NZ_JBGQQX010000078.1:0-6973 GCF_045528525.1 Ruoffia sp. FAM 26255
CGAAAAGAGTCCACAGATTTAGGCTGTGGATAGTTAAAAAGCCTGAGGCTTCCATGTTTTCCACATGCGAATGTCTCGGGCTTTTATTATGGTATGCGATATCGTAAAATTTTGGGTAAATTCAAAAGCTGATTGGATTGCTCTTCCAAGTATTTTACGTTATGGTGTGCATTTTGACTTAGCATCAACGCTTGCTTTCGTTCCAGCCTATCTTGTATCAACGATTGGTACTTTCGGAATTATGATTGCAATCGGGGAAGCTTCAGGTGAGAAGATTTCTAGCGAAGGTCTTCAAGGTGGCGTACTATGTGATGGCGTGGGATCAATGATCTCAGGACTATTTGGAGCCGGTCCAAATACCGCTTTCTCACAAAACGTAGGATTAATTACTTTGACTAAGGTTGCTAGCCGTCGCGTGATGATCTTGGCGGGTATTTTCTTGACAATCTTAGGTATTTTCCCTAAATTAAGTGCATTGATAGCTGTCATGCCTCAACCTGTTCTAGGTGGTGTAGGTGTGATTATGTTCGGACTGGTTGCCGCTCAAGGTATCAAGACGTTATCTCAAGTTCACTTAGGGGACCGTGAATTATTAATTATCTCAGTGGCCTTCGCCTTAGGAATTGGTGTAACTGTACGCCCAGACATCCTAAGTGGGTTACCACAAGCTGTTCAGATGATCTTATCATCAGGTATCTCAACAGGTACTTTAGCTGCTTTAATCTTGAATATTGTCTTAAAAGAATCGAAAGGTGAGTAATATGAAGTTATTAGAAGATAAAATCCTCAACGTCGGTCGTGTACTCGGAGATGACATATTAAAAGTGGACTCATTTTTGAACCATATGATTGACACAGACTTAATGATGGCGATGGGTGAAGACTTCTACCAACACTTTAAAGATAAACCCATCAATAAAATTCTAACCCTTGAAGTATCAGGGATTGCGGTCGCTTTCGGTGCAGCCCAATACTTCAAAGTGCCAGTCTTATTCGCTAAAAAGATTGAATCTTTAACGCTAGGTAAAGATGTTTACACTAGTGAGGTTATCTCATATACAAAGAACAAGCGTTACAATATCAATGTCGCTAAAAGCTTCCTAACAGAAGATGACCACGTCCTTATTATCGACGACTTTTTAGCTAAAGGTGAAGCCTTAAAAGGCATGTTCGACCTATGCCAACAAGCCGGTGCAACCGTAGAAGGCGTTGGTATCGCAATTGAGAAAATCTTCCAAGGTGGCGGACAAAAATACCGCGACCAAGGCTACGATGTCTACAGCCAAGCGATGATTGAGCGTTTTGAAAATGGCCAAGTGATTTTTATAGGAGAATAGTTATAATTAGATAAAAGCCTGCAGCCAAGTTGATTTGTGGAATCAACTTGGCTGCAGGCTTTTTCTTGTGGAGGTAGCGAGATCTTTCTTCAATACCGCTTCTCATATTGCAGAGTAAAGCTCGCTAGTCTGCATAACCGCGACTCATTATTCAGAGTAGGCGCAATCACACATCAAAATAAAACAAGTCCTCGAATTTTTGGTCAAGGGCGATGCATAAGATCAGGGCCAGTTTGGCTGTGGGGTTGAATTGGCCGGTTTCAATAGAGCTGATGGTATTGCGTGATACTCCGATTTCTTTGGCCAAGGCGGCTTGGGAGTAACCCTTTTCTGTGCGGGCTTTCTTTAAGTTATTTTTTAATATTAATTCATCATCCATAGATGGTCACCACTTTCTTGGACTAGAAACTTATAATATTCAGATGGCTTAGAAATTGATATAGAAATAAGAGGCTGGTACAGCTAAAGGTAAGGGTGAAAAAGATAGTGGTTTTAGTCTTATTTCTAATTAATTGATAGGCGAAGTTAGATAAGCATGTAAACTGTGAAAGTAAAGCAATGGCTAATCTGCCTTCTAGATCAAGCGGTGTAAAGTGTGAGATAACAATCCAAGAGAAAATTAATACACCGATTGAAAAGTCAGCTCCTTGTAATTTAAGTCGTTGGCCTCGCTCATCCGATAATTCATTTTCTTTGCGACTTTTTGTTAATATTTCTTCTTTGTTCATGTTTTTCATCCTTTCTTGACAAGTGTCCAACATTAAATTCCAAGACTAGAGACGATATACCATCCTAGAAACAACAGGCATAATAAGCCATTTAGTAAAGAAGCATATAAGTAAGATGACTGATTATCTTTACGGTATCTGTGGTAGGCGCCAACTGATAAGAAGATAAGCAGGAGCGCCATGATATCGCCAAAGGGTTGGGTATTAAAAATTTTGTAAATAATGAGTAGTAAGGCTAGGCCACACATGGCAGTAAAGCCTTTGTTATCGCTGTAATGATTGATGCCGTTCTTTCCTTCGTCGATGGCTTCTTGTTTGTATCGGTTAAGAATTTCATATTTGTTCATATTAACACTCCTCTAAGATAAGTTGACAAGTATACTTGGCATGACTATATAGTAAACCTGCCAAGTATACTTGTCAACCCTCGGTGCAAGAATAGCCGCAAAGCCCACTCTTCTAGGAGAAACAAGCTTCACGGCTATTTATATATCAAGAATTATCCTGCAATCGATAACCCAAATTGTGCCACGATTGTTGTTAATAAGTAAGCACCTGAGAAGACAAAAATCGCTACGATTAATATTTTCCAAGATGTCTTAGTTAAATCAACTAATTGATTTGCGACCGAGATACCCGCAAAAGCCAATACCGGTGTTGTGATCGATAAGAAATCAACTGCCAGTATCGCTTCAACAATATAGTTACTCATTAAACAAAAGACAATTGAAACGATCGATACCCAACCTAAGATCGGGAAGTCTTGAATGAACTGAACTTTGATTTTTTTCGTTAGATCAGAGATCAAAATACCTAACATACTGAACAGCCATAAGAAGCCAAGGCCGACAAAAGTGAGTGCTTGAATAGGCGTTGAGTCAGGATTTTTCCATAATTTTACTTGTTGTGTAAATAAGATAAACACTAAACTTAAGACAATAACCAGTCCAAAGTGAGCATATTTATTTAAACTTTTATTATTTTCCATGATCGTAGTTATCTCCTCTAGTTAAAGTGTTATACATAAAGCGTTGTAGTGGGATGGCTAAGAAGACCATTGTGTATGTTCCTAAGAAACTGGTTAACAATTGACTAGCAGAGGCATAAGCTAAGATGATTTCTTCACTTTCCGGACGAAGTGCGGCAACAGCTGAAGCAGCCGCTGTCATCATTGAAGCAGAACCCATTCCTGCAGCCATGCCTAACGCACGAACATCAAAACCAAAGTTTAGTAACAATGGTGCAAATAAACTGAAGAAAATAGAACCGAATAATGTTCCGATTAAGTACATTGAAAGAACTCCACGGCCTTCGGCTGACTCGAGCGTGTATTTTTCAGTAATATAAGCTAATTCCCCTTCACGGCTTAACCCAAGCGTAGCACCGATCGCTGTACGTTTAAGTCCTAACATTAATGCAATAGGTAGAGCGAATAAAATCGTACCTAAGTTTCCGATTTCTTGGAATAGGAACACCCAACCAACAGAAAGAATTTCAGTAATTTGAGGGGCTACACTTGCGCCGTAATAAGCCATTAATGGCAACATAATGAATAAAAGGTTTTTTGATGCGAATTGCACATTTTCATCACTATATACTTTTTTGAAAATCCCTTTTCGAAAAGCTGGAACAGCAAAAATCATCCCGAAAAAGACCGCAAAAACAAGTGGTAAAATGGATACAGAAAATGAACCAAAGCTAATACTTTGGAAACCAATTATTTCAGCTAAGAAAATAACAACAAAAGCAAAGCAAATTAAGTAAAGTAGATGTTTCTTATTTTTCATTCGATTCTCCTTGAGTAATAGCTTGGATATAGCTTTCATATTCTTTATAAGAACGGCTGTATAGTTGGTTTTTATCGATACGGCCGTTCATTTTATTTAAGACACTAATTAAAAATTCTGGAAATTCTTGAAGAACAAATTCGTCATCAACCATGCGTAGATCATCACCATGAATGACACCAGCGAAACCGCCATAACTAATTTGAATACTAGGCATCATAAATGATAAATCGCCAATATCTCCAGCAGCAGCAACGGCACCGCGGTCGTCAATCCATTTTGTAATCGTATCTTGTTCTTTGAACGCTTCCGCAACGAAGGTTGATAAATAACGATCTTGTACAAATGGCAAGTAACCCATCTGAGTTTGTATCTCAACAGCACCTTCCAATGAATAAGCGCTCCCTTTAGCCACTTTATCCATGCGTTCTGCTACGGTTTTCATATACTCAACTGAGATTGTGCGTAAATCCGTTCCAACTTGAACTTAATTGGGAATGACATTCGTTGAGAAGCTTCCATGATCAATGACCGGGTTAATACGTACGTATAGATCCTCGCGTAATTGTTGGCGCATTAAGCCTAAACCAGTATTGAATAAGGTCGACATGCTGTAAGCATTGATTCCACTGAACGGGTCCCAACCAGCATGTGTTGCTTTACCTTTGAAATTATAATGTTTATATAAGAATCCAGCTAAATCACAATTGATTTCAACTGTTTTCTCTTCTTCGCCACCAATAGTGTGCACACACATCGCAAAGTCAACATCATCAAAGACGCCCAACTTCATTGCTTCAGGTTTTCCACCCAAATAAGTGATCGTCCCTTCGTCGATTAATTGTTGGCGGTATTCTAAATCAATAAATTCTTCCGCAGGAACGAAGACAAAGGCAATATTAAAGTCAAAATCTTTGTAACGTTCACCTTCTGTTAAGTAACCATAGAGTGATAAAGCAGTTGTCACTTGAGTAAAGTGACCACATGCATGCGCCGCTCCTGACTGCGAATCAGCTTGGAAGTGACTCGGAACACGAACCGCATCCAATTCTGCAATGAATGCCACTGTTATATCCTGTTGGTGATTTAAATCAACGCGCATACCTGTCGTTGAAAAATACTCAATCACTTGATCTGGATTTGTCTCAGTAATAAAGTCTTCCACCGTTTTCATAGTCCGGAATTCTTTATAACCTAATTCTGGATGAGTAAAGATGTCGTCTGAGATAGCTTTCATTTTCTCGAAATTTTCTTTGAAATAATTCAATGATAAAACTCCTTATAAAATATTTACCAAATGAATATACCATAAAGAAGTGAATATTTATACAAATCACAAACATTAAACTGCTTACCATCAGAAATGTTCGTTTATTTTTAATCAACAAAAAACTCTACCGAATTTGGTAGAGTGATTAAGTTTATATAAATGTGATTAAAGTAAAGTCGTAAAATCATTCGATTGCACAAGTTCTCCTGGCCAACTTTGAATACCACCGTCAACACGCACTGTTTTAAAACCATGTTCATTTAAGAATTGGCAGGCTTTTTCTGACCGTATGCCACTTTTACAGATGACATAATAAGTTTCATCTTCGTTCAAAGCATCCGTATGTTTAGGTAAATAATCCAGAGGAATATTTACAGAATTAGGAACACGTTCGATTTCATACTCATCTGTATTTCGAACGTCTAAAATAATTAACGATTCAGCCTGCGCTTTATTATAAAACGAAGCGATATCAATATTACTATGCATTGTTATAAAATGCCTCCATTTGTTCAAGTTAATACATTAAATGCTAGCATATACTCATTGAAATAACAATTTAAGAATTCTTTAGGAATGATGTTTTGAAAATCTAACCTTAAGGAGCGTCGTGAAGTGGCTCGACACTCCGCAAATCGACTTGCGGTACGTCGTGACCCAGCTCGACACTCCGCAAATCAAAATGCGGTACGTCGCGACGCCGCACGACGCTCCGAACCACCCAACTCCACCCGATAACTAGGCGTTTCATAATAAATTTGCTAATATATAAACTAAGAAACACCACTCAATGCGCTTCCAAACTAAGAGCGTACATGATTTGGCTAGAGGAGATGAAAAAATGCACCATATTGGAACAAAAGAAATAGAAACGGATCGACTTTTACTCAGACGATTTACAAAAGCAGATGCTCAAGCTGTTTATACAAACTATGCAAGAGATGATCTAGCAACTAAATACTTAACTTGGCCGAGCCACCAGGATGTTTCAGTTACTGAAGCGCTGGGAGACATTACTGCTAGCATTCCCCATGAATTTGAAAAAATAGATGCATGCGAGATTGGTTACGTCTTAAGTCCCAAACTTTGGGGTCAAGGTTACATGAGTGAAGCGATGAAGGCTGTAACGAAATATTTATTAAAAGAAGCAGGCTTTAACCGTGTCATTGCTAGGCACGACGTGGCCAATCCAGCTTCAGGAAAAGTCATGCAGAAGGCTGGTTTACAATTCGAGGGAATCCATCGCCAAGGCAGTTTAAATAATTCAGGGATTATTGATACAGCCCAGTACGCCATTTTAAAAGAAGATATATAGTAGAACGTATCATAAAAATATCGTCAGCATTTAATAAAAAAATGTATTAATGACTATTCTTTAAACCAGTATTGAGTTGACTTTAATTAAAGACTTCGTTAAAATGTTAATTAATGATGAGAATTTAAAGATAAAAATCGACGAAGAGAAGAGTAGCAAATTGACTTTGTTTAAGAGAGCCCGGCTGGTGTGAAAGGGCACAAAAAAATTTGTGAAGATGAACTCTGAGTATTAGCTAAGTGAAAGCTTTTCTAACGGTAGCAACCGATACCTTGCCAACGTTTATATAGACGTATTAAGGCACTTATTGTGAGATAAGTGTAAATTTGGGTGGTAACACGATATTGTCGTCCCTAATCAGAGAGCTGATTAGGGGCGATTTTTTTATTTGTTGAATTGCAATAATTAATGCGACAATTTTTTATTTACTCAATTAATAAGAGTTCGTGTAAAAATACTTCCAAAGGTGTTTGGTAATCTAAGCATTTCCTAGGTCGATTATTCATTAACCACAAAGCTTGGTTGAGTTCTTGGGA
>NZ_JBGQQX010000079.1:0-6765 GCF_045528525.1 Ruoffia sp. FAM 26255
TTCTTCTGTTACAACCCGAAGGAATAAAATTCCTAGAAAATCTTTAAACTATAAGACTCCGTTGGAAGTCTTTCTTGAGAATGTATCAGGGTTAGATTATTTCTAGCTTAATTTGACAAATGAAATTAAATAAAATACCGAGGTGCTTTTATGAATAAAAAATATTTAAATTACTCATTACTTGCTCTGATACCCTTTTTGATTATTATTGCAATTGTTATATTCAATATGAATGCCATTCAACATCTGGATAATCTTATTACGCTTGAAATTGTTTCTTGGCGGACACCCCTATTAAGTTCATTTTTTAATGCCGTAACAATTCTTGCGAATCCAATGAGTGTCGTTTCGACGGTCGTTATTTTGGCGGTGATTGCTTACCTTTTAACTAAGAGAATCGATTTACCACTATGGATCTTAATTACAAATGCGATTGGGAGTTTGGGATTGAATCCACTGGTTAAAAATATTGTTCAACGAAGTCGTCCAAATGAAGCGATTCGAATGGTGCAAGAAAGTAGTTATTCTTTCCCGAGTGGTCATGCGTTTTCTTCGATGGTTGCTTTTGGTTGCGTCATTGTATTACTCATTTTATTCCTTAAACCAAGCGCGCTTCGTCGTGTTCTGATTATATTCGCCTTTTTAATTATCTTATTCATCGGTTTTAGCCGGATTTTCCTTGGAGTGCATTATTTTAGTGATGTGCTAGCTGGTTTTTCTTTTGGCTTATTCTGGTTGTTGCTGTCACTTAGCTTCTTTCTGGCAAGAAGACCTGAGATTAAAGCTAAAAAGTAAAGTCGACAAGGTTGTCTAGTATAAATATGCACAAAAAATCCTCGGATATTCTCCGAGGATTTTTTATAGCCGATATGAATCAGCTTCTGGAATTTGAGTAGGTGAGACAAAGACGTAACCTTGCTCTTTCAATTGAGGTATGAGTGTTTTAATTGCTTCGGTGGTTGATAATTGAGTGTCATGCATTAAGATAATTGATCGGTGTTGTAAGTGATTAGCAATATGCTCATTAGTTATTTGTTCATCTTTACTTAACCAGTCTTCTGAATCAACATTCCAATATATAGGTTCCATGTCTGGATAAAGTTTCAACATTTTCTGACGACCATTGCCATAAGGCGATCGGTAGATATTTGGCGTTACGCCTGTAGCATCCGCAATGATTTCTTGTGTGATTTCAGTCTCGTGTTCGACATCTCCCAAATTTAATAAATCAAAATTTGCGTGTGAATAGGAATGGTTTCCAATTTGATGCCCTGCTTCAACCACTGATCTGGCAATATCTGGATTGGCCTCGACTGAGCGCCCTAAAAAGAAAAATGTGGCTGTAACATCATGTTCATCTAGAACTTCTAAAATCTCTAAGGTATTCTCAGTGGGGCCATCATCAAAGGTAAGAGCAACTAACGGCCGCTCATCAATAGGAGAGCCCGTTAAAGGAGCCGATAAACCACGTGAATTAAAAATCGCATCTGATATTGCCTGATTGGATTCAAGTAATTCAGAATGTTTAATTAAATCTTCGGCGTAAATACGACATTTTTCCATATATTTATCAATCACTGCTCTAGTTTGTGGATGTTTTTGGTTTTTTAAAAGCACTTCTTCCACTTTAGAAAAAGTTTGGATTTCTTGATCTAAAGAATCTAAATCTACTTCTTCAGATAAGTGTTGAATCTGGTTACTCGCTGTTTCGATTTCATTAAAGGTTGTTAAAATCTGATCATAATGAGAGTAGATTGCTTCTGTAAGGGCATCTTCATCGGAAAAAGGTAATTGCTCTTTTTGTTCGGCTACTAATTGAGGCGTCACTGCTTCATTTAAAGGGAGTCCTTCTTTAATTTGTTCACCGACAATGATTGGTTCATCACTTTGGTAAAGCTCAGATAAGTTGGCGATTGCCTCTTGCTTATCCTCTGCTAATTCTACTAAATGTTGGAGCCTGTTTCCTTGAACGCCTCCAACTTCTTTAGCGGTCACTTCAGCATTTTTTATTAGTTCTGGAGATATTTTTGGATTCAAATAGATATTTTCCTCATCTAAATACAAGTCTTGTATGGCACTTGTCGCCAATTCAATACTTTGCACTTGTTGCTGATGATGTCTGGCAAATAATACCGTCATTAAAACCGCAAAAATAACTGTCCCAATACTAATTAGCGTTGTTTGTGATTTTGTATCCATGTCTTTCAAATTCAGTCTCATTCAACTACAACTCCTTTAATGCGATAATTCAATTGTAACAGAGATAGTCTTTTTTTCAGGTATTATTTAAAATTTTAACAATTAATTCACATTTGAAGTTGAGTCCTTTCCAAGTAGTTGTTATTCATAAAAACGAGCGGTATAGTATATACATAAATTTTCTAAAAGGAAGAGATAAAATGAAAGATGTCATGATTATTGCAAATCCATCTTCTGGACAAAAACAAGCAGAAGACTATGCTCAACAAGCGAAAGAAATCCTTGAAGCAAATGGACGTTTTGCAACAATAAATATAACAGAATCCGGCGATGATGTTGTCAAATTCGCTCAAGAAGCTGCGCGCGAAACATATAATACTATCGTTATTTTAGGTGGTGACGGAACGGTTTCACTTCTTGCCTCGAGTCTTAAAGATGAAGATTATCGGCCAGAGATTGCCATTTTGCCGACTGGAACGGTAAATAATGTTGCGCGTGCGTTAAATATCGAAATAAACTTGGATAAAGCTGTTAAGGATTTACCAAACCTTACTCCACAATCCATTGATGCAGGGCTTGTGAATGATCAAGTTTTCTTAAGTTTAGTTTCCACGGGAACAATTCCTGAAAGTGTCTTCGAAGTAAATGAAGAAGAGAAGGAACGCTTAGGTCCTGTCGCTTACTTAGTTGAAGGAATTCAAGCGTTAAACGAGCAAAAGAGTTACCGTTTCAGCTTAAATATTGATAATAAAGTCGATGAATTTGAATTAGATTTATTATTAATTGGCGTATCTAGTAGTGTGGTTGGTTTAACTAACTTCTTCAAAGATGCAAGCTATAATGATGGTAAATTACACATCTTTGGTTTAAAGAAGACGACTTTAGGAGATAGAGTTGGAAGTATTGCTAACTGGATCTTCGATACTGAGAAAGTTCAAAACAACGGTGTGTTAACGGTAGATGCCAAAAATATCAAGATCGAATTACTTAATAAAGATAGTAGTACACATGTGGCCGTTGATGGAGATAAAGGTCCTTCTTTCCCGGTGGAAATTAGCGTCTTACCTAACTATATCAATGTGCTTACTCCTAAACAAAAATAATCCGGATTCATTATTTAAATTAGATCTATAATAGGCAATAATAAAAGACCTTCACTGACGGAAGGTCTTATTTTGCATTATCCTAGCTGTTCAACAATTGTTTGGACAGCTTTTTCGATATTTTCTGGTTTTGTCGCAAGATTTAAACGAATAAAACCTTCGTAACCTTCACCAAACCATTCTCCGTAATCCACTGCGAGCCCGCATTTTCCCTGAATGAATTCGACCATCTCATCACTTTTTACTACTTTGCGTAAATCTACAAAGACTAAATATGTCCCTTCGAGTGGTGATACTGTAATTTCTGGTGCAAATTTTGTGAAGTAATCGCGGACGATTTCATAATTATGGAAAATGACATTCTTCAATGAGTCTATCCAATCCATACCATCCACATAAGCAGCCTCGGTAGCAAATAGCCCCATAATATTCGCTTCTGTTTTAAACATGGAATTTGCAAAATCATCATATTTTTGACGCAACTCATCGTCTGTGATTACGATATTACAATGAGTTAAACCAGCGATGTTAAAGGATTTAGACGCTGAGTTCACAGTAATGACTCGTGGGCGGTGAACTCCTTCAGAAACATTTGCTGCTGGGATATGTTCATGTTCAAAAGTAAAGTCTTGATGAATTTCATCAGAGATAATTAACACATTGTGCTTTTGGCAAATGGCGAATAACTTCGCTTGCTCTTCTTCTGTCCACACTCGTCCAACTGGATTATGCGGTGAACAATGGATGTATAATTTCACCGATTGACCGATAATTTCCTGTTCAAACCGTTCAAAATCAATGGTGAAATACCCATCGTTATTCACTAGGTCGACATTGACTAATCGACGATTTGTATCTTTAACCGCGTCACTAAAAGGATAATAAACAGGTGTTTGAATAATCACTGAATCATTTTCATCGGTGAAAGTGTATAATAGGTGGTAAATCGCTTGAACGGCACCTGTTGAAAAACGAACCCATTCTTCTTTTATCGGGAAAGAAAAATACGTTTCCATCCAGTTATTATATGCTTGATAATATGATTTACCTACAAATGTATAACCATAAACACCATGTAATATTCGATCTTTTAATATTTTTGTAATAGCTTGACTCACCTTAAAGTCCATATCAGCGACCCATAAAGGGAGTAAATCTGCTTGACCAAAGCGTTCTTCTAATAGGTCCCATTTTAATGAATTTGTATGTTGACGCTCAACATAATACTTTTCTACAAACTCTTCAATTTCCACTCACATCTACCTTCTTTCTTCTAAATTCATCTAATCACTTTTACTCCTTCAAAGCAACTTCTAAGTCTTGAATTAAATCGGAAGAATTTTCTAAGCCAATAGACAACCTTAATAAATCAGGCGTTAAGCCATAGGATTCACGCAATTCTTTTGGTATGTCTGCATGTGTTTGTGTTGTTGGGTATGTAATTAAACTTTCAACCCCACCTAAACTTTCGGCATATGTAAATACTTGTAACTTCTCTAAGAATGGTCCCACTTTCGCTTCACCTTTTAAGCGGATGCTTATCATGGCACCTTTTCCAGCATATAACACATCTTTAACTTGTTCCTGCTGCTTTAACCAGGTCACAATTTCTTGCGCAGTTGCTTCTTGTCGGTCTAATCGAATCGGTAAAGTTTTCAAACTACGAATAAACAACCAACAGTCAAAGGCTGATAATGTAGGACCGGTTGTATTCGATAACCAGCCTAACTTTTCACCCATACCTTTATCATTTGTCACGACCACTCCAGCTAAGATATCATTATGTCCCGTTAAATATTTTGTTCCTGAATAAAGTACAATGTCTGCACCTAATTCTAAGGGTCTTTGGCGAAGTGGCGTTAATAAAGTATTATCCACGAGTAATAGTGCTCCATGTTGATGCGTTAAATCTGCGATGCGTTGAATATCAACCTCTTGCATTAATGGGTTTGTCGGTGTTTCAATGAATACCCCTGATATGCCATCGCTGATTAGTTTTTCAAAGTCGGCTTCGGTTTCAAAGTAAGTAAATTGTGCTAAGTTCTCTGCTTCAAGGTGATCAAAGTATCGGAAACTTCCACCGTATAAATCGCGTAAAACTAAAAAATGGCTACCTTGTTTAAAAAGTTGAAAAGCCAATTGAATCGCGCTCATGCCTGAACTTGTAACGACCGCTCTCTCGCCACCTTCTAAAGCCGCTAAGCCCTCTTCTAAGATATCTCGGGTTGGGTTATTCGTTCGTGTATAATCATATCCGGTACTTTGCCCTAAACCTGGTTGAGCGTAAGTTGTCGCTAAGTGGATAGGAGCAACGACGGCTCCTGTTGATGGATCTTTGCGATTTCCTAATTGGACAAGTTTAGTATTGATGTGTGTTGTCATTTTATTTATCCTCCTTTAAAATATCTTCCAAATTATAATAAGTTCGTTGGTAAACCTCATTAAGCCAATTATTGTATAGAAGAAAGGCATTACTTTTCCACGTAAATTTTGGCGTTTTCGAATCATCGTCTCCTGGATAATAATTTTCTGGTAGAGCTATTTTACTTCCTGCCTCTTTATCGCGTTGATATTCCTGATGTAATGTTTCTCGGTCATATTCCAAGTGCCCTAATAAATATATGTCTAGATTGTCGGTTGTTGTAATAATATCTGGTCCAAATTTTGGATGTTTTGTTGTGATTCTCAAATCTTTTTGAGCTTGTATAGTCTCGATAGAAATTGAAGTATGGCGTGATTGTGGCACTTGATATGTGTCGTTAAAACCGCGGAGTAAGGGGTGATCTGCTTCTAATACGTCATATTCATAAATACCAAACAACTTTTGTTCAAGCTTATAATTGTCGATGTCGTAAAAATAATTTAAGGCATACTGAGCTCCCCAACAAATAAATAATCGGGAGAAGACATTTTTTTGAGACCAATCTAATATTGTCTTCAGCTCATCAATATAATTGACTTCATTGTATTCAAATTGTTCTACAGGGGCACCTGTAATAATAAGCCCATCATATTGTTGGTCTTTAATTTCATCAAACGTTTTGTAATATTGATTTAAGTGACTGATCGGTGTATTGGACGCTTCGTAAGTTGCTGTATACATTAAATCTACTTCTATTTGAAGCGGTGTATTACCTAATAATCGCAATAATTGCAGTTCTGTCGTTTCTTTTTTAGGCATGAGATTAAGAATGAGTATTTTAAGGGGACGAATGTCTTGAGTACGTGCCGTGCTCTCATCCATTGTCACTATTTGTTCTCTCTTTAATTCCTTGCGTATGGGTAATCCTTCAACAATTTTAATTGGCATACTCAACTTCCTTTCTTTTTTAAAATGATGAATTGTAAAATTAAGTGCGACAAATAAAGAAACCCATAACAGGTTCGTGTAAAATGTTAGTAATGACAAAAACATAAACACGGAGGTCTGTTATGAGCTACACACATCTTACCATAGAGGAAC
>NZ_JBGQQX010000080.1:0-6753 GCF_045528525.1 Ruoffia sp. FAM 26255
CGCTTATGGGCGTTCTATTTGTGTGTTCAATGTTAGAGAAATGAGTAAAAATGGCTGTTAATTGAATTTATTTATTTTCTTAATCTCATTTATAATTCCTCAACGTAAAATGGGTAAATTCAAATTAAGATAGGATTAAAATTTTAATATCAATTATTAAATCTAAGCATTTTTAACTTGACATTTTATGCGATAATGCTTAAGTTTAATAGGTATAAATTGAAAATTAAAAAGGAATCTCTCTTTTTAATAATTCAATTATAAATTAACATACAATATTGAAAGGAGCCAATTATGAGTAAAAAATATCATGTTGCCGTTGTAGGTGCATCGGGCGTAGTTGGTCGTAAAGTTATACAAGTATTAGAAGAACGTCAATTCCCAGTGAGTGAATTAAGTTTATTTGCTTCAAGTCGATCTGCCGGTCAAAAAATCCCCTTCAATGGTGAAGAGATTACTATTCAAGAACTAACAGAGGATGCTTTAACAGCACCCATTCAAATCGCAATCTTCTCAGCAGGTGGAGAAACATCAAAACACTTTGCACCGATTGCTTCAAGTAATGGCATTACTGTCATCGATAATAGTTCAGCGTGGAGAATGGATAAAAATATTCCATTAGTTGTCCCTGAGGTGAATGCTGGAGTCTTATCTAAAGATGATAAACTAATCGCAAACCCCAACTGCTCAACAATTCAATCCGTTGTACCATTGAAACCACTACAAGAAAATTACGGTATCAAACGTGTTGTTTATAGTACATATCAAGCAGTATCAGGTGCCGGACGTAAAGGGATTGATGATTTAGAACAAGGTACAACAAGTACTTTCCCTTACGAAATTAACAAAACAGTGATTCCACAAATCGATGTCTTCTTAGATAATGGTAATACAAAAGAAGAACAAAAGATGATTGATGAAACGCGTAAAATCTTAGGTGTTGAGAACTTACCTGTCTCTGCTACCGCGGTACGAGTTCCAATCAAAACGTCTCACGGTGTATCTATCAATATTGAATTAGAAAAAGAATTTGATATTAAGAAAATTCGCGAAGAAATTGGAAATATCGACGGAGTCATTCTTGCCGATAATCCAGAAACTTTAGACTATCCATTACAATCTGTTGCTGAAGATACAGACAACGTATATGTTGGTCGTATTCGTCGTGATGACTCGGTAGAAAATGGCATAAACTTATTTGTTGTTGCAGATAATCTACGTAAAGGTGCTGCTACAAACTCAGTACAAATTGCTGAATCATTGATTGCACGTGGCATCATTTAATTAATACAAATAGACGACAAGAAATCCAAATTTGGATCACTTGTCGTCTATTTTTATGTCTTTAAGTATTCGTTTTTATGCTTGTAGAAACTCAGTCAACGAATCTGAAAAAGTAATATATAGATTTTTCATTGCTCTAGAACTCGCAGTGTATAAAATTCGCTTATCACGTTGCGTATGATAATTATCGTTTGATGCATTATGAATCAAGACGTTATCAAATTCCAACCCTTTGGATAAACTAATTGGGATAATAGTTAGATTTAATCGATCCAACAGTTCTTGGCCTAGTAATTGTTCCAGTTCATCAGCCTCAACCATTGTTTTTGTAATCAATGTTAATGCTTTCCCATCTAGTTCTTGGTGAATCTCTTCTAATAATTTTATATTATCAGCTTTTGTCTCAACCTTAATAATTTTAGGTTCATTTCCGGCCGGACGAATCGGAACAATTTCCCATTCATCGTTATTAGTTGCGAGTCGATTGAATAAGCGCGTAATGGATCCGCTTGAGCGGTAGCTATTCACCAATTGATATAACTCAACATTTTCTGAACGGGCTGAGAAATTATTGATAATATCTTGGAATTTGATATTCGCATTAAATATCGCTTGGTTCTCATCCCCTACCATGGTAAACGCTGATTTAGGAAACAAGCTCACTAATAAGCGAATTTGTGCTTCTGTATAGTCCTGAACTTCATCCACAAGTACAAATCGCATATTGGTTAGTGATAACTTTTCGATGAAACGATTATAAATGTAAATAAATACAACAGCTTCATCTATGTTTAATATGCCATCCGGATTAAATTGATAAACTTCTTGTGTATACGCAAAGTAAATTTTTTCAAAAATACCTTGCAAATTGATCCAAGCTAAACCACGAACATCACGGGTTACTTGACTGTATTGAATATGAACATATCTTTTGGCATATTTGTTTATCGTTTGAGGTGAATCATCCGTAATCAGCTCTTTAAAGAACTTTTGCTGTAAAGATTCAGGTAATGACATCACTCGGTCAATCACGTTTGGTTTTTGAGCCAATTTAGTCATTCGTCTCTCCCAATTACTTGATAATAATTGTCGCGTCGCTTGAATACGTGCAATTAACGGCGAGCTATCAGGCGTCTGTTCAAAAGCTTTTAAGATCTTTTCAGTCGAAACAATTTCTTTGTCTTTACGTAAGACTGGATTAAAGAAATCCATATGTTGTAAAATTAACTCTTCTGACTCATTAATAAAATCAATAAAGGAAGCACTTCGAATAATCTCTGTTTGCTTCGGAACCTCGTGACTACTAATACGGTTAAAATACGTTTGTTCATCCTCTAATTCCATTGACAAGTGTCTCCCTACAAATTGTAAAAGCGTCATATTCAATGGCGTTTTCTCACCTAATGATGGAAGCACATTAGATATATACGATACAAAATGCTCATTCGGAGATAAAATTAAAATATTATCAGAGGTGATTTCTTTACGAAATGAGTAGAGTAAATATGCAATCCGTTGCATAATCGTAGAAGTTTTCCCACTCCCAGCCACTCCATTGACTAGAATGATCGGATGTTTCGTATCTCGAATAATGACATTTTGCTCACTTTGAATGGTTGATGTGATATCTTGCATCAAACTAGAACTATCTTGTTCTAAAGCTTCTAGTAACACATCATCTTGAATCGACACCGAAGTATCGAAAAACTTCAATAAAGTATCTTTATCGATAACGAATTGTCTACGTTTATCAATTTCTACTTCAATCATGTTGCCATTGACTTCATAAGCAGACTCGCCAGTTGTATTATTATAGAATAACTCTGCGATTGGTGAACGCCAGTCATAGACAAACTTTGCGTAATTATCATCATCAAAACTATTAATACCAATGTAGAATGACTCTGCTTCTTCATCCTCTAGAAAATCAACGTCCACTTTACCAAAATAGGGAGCATCCAATGACCGTTTGACATTTCCCAATAATTTTTCAGCTGAGATAATCCGTGAATTCATTTGATCTATCTCGCGGTTCTTCATCTCAATTGTTGAGAAAGTGTCCATATTATCAGAAAAACTACTAAAATCGACCCGAACATCTTCGGACATCTTTTGAACAAAAGCCAGCCCGTCTTCACGAGCTTCTTTAACAAATGCATCGAGGCTATCTCTACTTTGTAACATTTTCTTATATACAAAGTCTAAATATTCCGCTTCTTTAGCAAATTCTTTCTCATAATCATGCAAATTGTTCTGAGTCATAAACTACATTCCCCTTTTCTTTACTGCATCTTATTGTAAAAATCGCCGAATAGCTATCTTATACCGATATATCATATAAAGCAACAACAAAATAGCTACCATTAGCTGATTATGTGCTAACGATAGCTATAAATTTTATTTACTAATTTGGTCCTAGTTTAAATCCACATCGTCTTTACGGTAAATGTATTTTGGTTCATTTAATTCATCATTAAAAGAAACTACTAAGTCATGTTCTTTAAAGAACCACTCATCGTCTTTTTCAATAAAGAATAATAAGCCATTATCAGAAGTAAATGTAACAATTGGTGAATGTGGCTCGGTAGGCTCAACTTGTAAAGCAAATGAATCTTGTACTGGACTACTTCCGTAGATCATTGTTTTAAAGCGAATTCCTGCACCTTCAGCTCTTCCAACTTCTTCTTCAAACCATTTGACTGCTTTATCTTCAACAATTAATTCCATATATATGTGCGTGGCATAAATAGCCACTTCCTCCTTTTATTATCACTATGCTTTGAGTATAAAAGATTTTTATTATAATAACCAGTATTCTGCTTGAATAAATTGAATTGCTTATACGAGCTCATGCTGGTAAGCATAGATAGTTGCTTGTGTGCGGTCATTTACTTCAAGTTTAGATAAGATATTCGAAACATGTGTTTTTACTGTTTTTAGCGTGATGAATAGCTCATCTGCAATTTCTTGATTTGTATACCCTTTTGAAACTAATAATAATACTTCTAATTCACGATTGGTTAAATCATCGTGCGCTTGTTTTTGTCTGGATTTATCTTCATATTCTAACAACTTACTTGTAACTTCAGGTCCCATCACCGTGTCCCCTTCGTAAGTCGCACGGATAGCATCCGCAATTTCACTGGCAGAAGACGTTTTTAATAAATAACTCTTAGCGCCAGCTTCAATCGCAGGATAGACCTTTTCGTCATCGATGAAAGATGTCACAATAATAATTTTGGCTTCTGGCCACTCTTCCATAATTTTTTGAGTCGCTTCTACTCCATCCATGACTTCCATCACCAAATCCATCAAGATGATGTCTGGTTTATCTTCTAATGCTTTGTGATAACCCATGAGCCCATTTTCAGCCTCACCGATCACTTCGATGTCGGGTTGGACATCCAAGTAGGATGACACCCCTAAACGTACCATCTCATGATCATCGACTAATAATACTTTAATCATACATTTACCTCTCTTTTCGAAATGGGAATTTGAATGTCGATTGATGTTCCTTTACCAATTGAACTAATTAAATTCAATATTCCACCTAAACTCTTCACGCGCTCTTCCATATTTCGAAGACCGTAATTACCTTTTTGTTTAGCTGTGCTCACATCAAACCCTTGCCCATCATCAATAATTTTTAATTGAATTGAATGTTTGTCTTGAGTTAAATAAATTTCAAATTTATTCGCTTTCGCATGCCGCATCGTATTAGATATCGCTTCTTGAACGATTCGGAATAAGTGATCTTCAATCCCACTATCAACTTTTACGGGTGCGAGATTCCAATGAATTTCCATTGGGATCTTAGTATCTAATTCTTCTAACAAGTGTTTAATACCTTGATCGAGACGTTGATCCACTAAATCAATCGGTCTTAAGTGAAGGAGTAATGCCCGCATCTCAGTTTGGGCATTTCCAATAATCTCTTCAACTTTTTTCACAGATTTAGTTACCGATAACTCTTCTCTCTCAGCAACTTCACTAATAGCTGAAATCATCATCGTCGCAGCAAATAATTGCTGACTGACTGAATCATGCAACTCGCGCGCAATTCGATTACGTTCTTTCTCAATAATCTCTTCTTTAGTATCTTCACCAACAAACACTGGTGCTGCCGTATATTCTTGTAGATCCGTCGATAGATCAACAATCTTGTCCCGAAGGCGATTAATATCTTTCGCCGTTTGTCTTGAAGCATCAAACCAATTTCCGCCTTGCAATTCTTTACGGAATATTTCATTTTGATATTTTCCTAATAATAACCAGTTAATTCGTGCTCTAATTTGTTCAAATGGTGAACTCAGTGCAACGGTTAAGATAATCGCTAACACGATACTCATGGTTAAAATAAAGGCGATAATAATCAAATACACTGGAATATTAAAAAACTCAACGGTAAACACTTCTGCCAGTGTCATCACATTTAATTCATAAATGAGAATTTCGAAAATGATGACGACAACGGCTGAAAAACTAACAAATTGAAAGAAGAATAAATGAGTCCATAAACGAAAATTCATAGAATAATCACCTCAACATCTCCAAATGTCACCGATACAATGACATTCACTTTTCGGTTTGAGTCACCATAATCTGGACTCATCCAACGGAAGTTGTCCGCTGTCAATGAATAGCGTTGGGATTCAAATACTACTCCGCCTGAAATTGTACTAATGTTTAGTTTCACACCAATGTCATTGGGAATAATTAATCGCGTACGACCGAACATCTTTCTAATAACAATCGTCGTCTCACCTTGAGGCAAGATTGTATTACCAAAATCTAGGATATGGTTACCTCCGAATAAGACAATATTGACATCATCCCATTCAAAGTCTACTTTCTTCTCTCTGTATGAATCAAAAATCGATTCTTGATTCAGAATCGTTCGCTGTTCACTTTGCGGTTCAATGAGTTGCACCCCTAAATAATTACTTTCAGACTTCTTAGGTAAGATTAACGCACTTTTAAAATGAATTAACTCATTGCCATCTTTAGTTCTGAATAAAATTAAAAACAAGATAATCACTAATAATAATACCCAAACTGATTGAATCATGAGCAAACTTAAGATGAGTAGAAATAAGGCTCCAACGAAAATTATTAAGCGAAGGATTCGATTTCCAATAAATAATCCGACAATAAATAGTATAAAAGATACTCCGATAAGACCTATAATTTTCCAATCTAAAAAGATGTCAAATAATATAAGCACTAGACTAATCGCAAATACAATAAAAATGTTTTGTTTTAAAATTTTTTGCATAAAACACCTCTGTTCCATAAAATCAGTATAACAGATTCTGAAGTAGAAAATGAATTTCACTTCACATTTTCCAATCGAGTAGGAGACTAGCCATTATTTGACTAGTCGACCTCTCACACCACCGTGCGTACGGTTCCGTACACGGCGGTTCAATACCTTGCGTAAGCAGACTCTACCAATTCGCTTAGTGG
>NZ_JBGQQX010000081.1:0-6251 GCF_045528525.1 Ruoffia sp. FAM 26255
AGAGAGACACTTAAACATAGGAATAAAAAAAGAGCCAAGGTGACTGCGTCACCTGGCTCCTCGGTCCACCAACATCAAAAATTCATGAACCTTTATTTTTCAGCAAAGTCATTTGTATGAAAAATAAAGAGTTTTTTAGTAATATGAATATTAACAATGACATCAGGAGGCTATTATGAATAATATTGAAAAGTTACAACAACAAATAAAAGATTCAAAGCGTATCGTCTTCTTTGGTGGGGCAGGTGTATCGACTGAAAGTGGGATTCCAGATTTTCGTTCGGCAGAAGGAATCTTTGTTCAAGAGACCGGTTACCAATATTCACCCGAAGAAATTATTTCGCACTCATTCTTTCAACAGCATCCTAAAGTTTTCTTTGATTTTTACTTTGATAAATTAATTTATCCTGATGCAAAACCAAATTCAACGCATCAATTTATTGCTGATTTAGAAAAGTTGAATAAAGACGTCACAGTCATTACACAAAACATTGACGGCTTGCATCAAGATGCGGGAAGTACGACAGTCTATGAACTGCATGGAACGGTGAGAGAAAATTATTGTCTAAAATGTCATCGAGAATTTACAATTTCAGAGTTAGAAAGAGATGCTGATGGCATTCCAAGATGCCCGGATGATCAAGGAATCGTTCGACCGAATATTGTCTTGTACCAAGAAGGTTTAGATCAAGATATTCTCAATCATGCGATTAAAGCTATTCAAGAAGCAGACATGCTAATCATTGGAGGAACTTCTTTAGTCGTATATCCTGCTGCTGGTTTAGTAAATTATTTTGGTGGCGAATATTTAGTGGTTATTAATAAAACAATCATTCAAGCGGGTCAACAAGGGGCTTTAACTTTCGAAGACAGTTTATCAAATGTATTTAACCAAATTGAGTTAAACTAAGTTGAATAAACTGTGTAAAATGAGCCGTCGGCTACTTGTAGAATGTAGTAAGATTTGATACACTATGTCTATATTTTAATACATTGCTAAGAAGAGAAGAGTAATCGACAGCACACTACAGAGAGGGAACAATCGGTGAAAGTTCCTAATGTTGATGAAGGTAGCTTGGAGCAATAAAGTGCGAAGATATTTTTGAGTGCTTTACGGAGATGACACTTCGATACGAACAAAGAGAATGAGTAATCATTAAATTAGGTGGTACCACGATAACGTCGTCCTATGTTCAGACATAGGACTTTTTTTGTGAGAAAAATAAAGTGATACGATTTAATAATGCATACTAAAAATAATTATACTTAGAAAGGATTGACATAATGAGTAAAAAAGTATTATCAACTAAGTACCAACCGCAAGAAGTTGAAACGGGCAAATATGAACAATGGCTAGAAAAGGGTGTTTTTAAACCGAGTGAGGATCCGAATGCAGAACCTTATTCAATCGTTATTCCACCTCCTAACGTGACAGGTAAACTTCATTTAGGACATGCTTGGGACGTTACTTTACAAGATATGATTATCCGTCAAAAACGTATGCAAGGTTACGATACGTTATGGTTACCAGGAATGGACCACGCCGGAATCGCAACTCAAGCAAAAGTTGAAGCAAGATTACGTGAACAAGGTGTTTCAAGACATGACTTAGGTCGTGAGAAATTCTTAGAAAAAACATGGGAATGGAAAGAAGAGTATGCTTCACACATTCGTGAACAATGGGGAAAAATGGGGGTATCTGTTGATTACTCTCGTGAAAGATTCACCCTAGATGATGGCTTAAACAAAGCGGTTAATAAAGTCTTCGTTAAATTATACGAGAAAGATTTAATTTACCGCGGTGAATATATCATTAACTGGGATCCAGTAGCACAAACAGCTTTATCAGATATTGAAGTTATCCATAAAGATGTTCAAGGGGCATTCTACCATGTTGAATATCCAGTTGTTGGCTCAGATGAGCGTGTAGAAATTGCGACAACTCGTCCTGAGACGATGTTAGGAGATACTGCAATTGCGGTTCACCCTGAAGATGAACGTTACCAACACTTAATCGGTAAGACTGTTCTATTACCACTAATGGACCGTGAAATACCAGTTGTAGCCGATGAATACGTGGAACGCGAGTTCGGAACAGGTGTTGTTAAGATTACACCAGCGCATGATCCTAATGACTTTGAAGTAGGAAATCGTCATGACTTAGAACGTCTAAATGTGATGCATAAAGATGGATCAATTAATGCTAACGGTGGAAAATACGAAGGCATGGACCGTTTCCAAGCACGTAAAGAAGTAGTTAAAGACTTAAAAGAACAAGGTTACTTAATTAAAGTTGAAGAACACCTACACTCTGTAGGACACTCTGAAAGAAGTGGGGCTGTTGTAGAACCATATCTTTCAACTCAATGGTTCGTAAGAATGGAACCTTTAGCTAAACAAGCGATCGATAATCAAAAGACTGATGATGCGGTAGAATTCTTCCCACCAAGATTTAATGATACATTTATTACTTGGATGGAGAATGTTCATGACTGGGTTATCTCACGTCAATTATGGTGGGGACATCAAATTCCAGCTTGGTACCATAAAGAAACAAATGAAGTATATGTTGGTGAAGAAGCACCATCAGATATCGAAAACTGGGAACGTGATGAAGACGTATTAGATACTTGGTTCTCATCTGCATTATGGCCATTTTCAACGATGGGTTGGCCAGAAGAAACTGACGATCTTAAACGTTACTTCCCAACAAATACGCTAGTAACTGGATATGATATCATCTTCTTCTGGGTAAGTCGTATGATCTTCCAATCATTAGAATTTACTGGTGAAAGACCGTTTAAGAATGTTTTAATGCATGGTTTAATTCGTGACCCTGAAGGACGTAAGATGAGTAAATCTTTAGGTAACGGAATTGATCCAATGGACGTAATTGAAGAGTATGGTGTGGATGCATTACGTTGGTTCTTAGCGAATGGTTCAGCGCCAGGGCAAGATGTTCGTTATATTCCAGAAAAACTATCATCAGCATGGAACTTTATTAATAAGATATGGAACGCAAGTCGTTATGTATTAATGAATGTGGATGATATGACGCTTGATGAAGTTCAGATTGGTGATGATATGACCTTAGCGGATCGTTGGATCTTATCACGTTTACAAACCGTAACAGAAAATGTTACTCGCTTATTCGATAAATTCGAATTCGGTGAAGCTGGTCGTATACTATACCACTTTATTTGGGATGATTACTGTGACTGGTACATCGAAATGACAAAAGAAAACTTACAAGATGATAGTACAGACAATACAACAACGAAAAGTATTTTAGTATATGTTCTAGACCAATTCTTACGTCTATTACATCCAATTATGCCATTCGTGACTGAAGAAATTTGGCAACAAATTGCTCCCGCAGACGAGTCAATTGTTGTATCAAACTATCCAACTGTACAAGATAAGTTCATTGACAAAGATAGTGAAGAAGCAATGACGAAATTAATTGATATTATTCGCTCAGTTCGTCAAATTCGTAATGAGATGAATACACCACTTTCAAAAGCGGTTGATTTATACATCAAAGTAACAGACGAATCAGATCGTAACGTATTAGAAGATAACATTGCTTATATTCACCGATTCTGTAACCCAGAGCATTTAGAAATTGGTAGCGAAGTTGAAACACCAAGTGAGGTTGTAACACAAACTTTACCATTCGCGCAAATCTTAATGCCATTAGAGGGCTTAATTAAGATTGAAGACGAAATCAAACGTCTTGAACAAGAGAAAGCTAAACTAGAAAAAGAAGTTGAACGTTTAGTTAAAAAATTAGGTAACGAAAACTTTGTTAAAAAAGCTCCTGAAGCCGTTGTAAATGAAGAACGTGCTAAAGAAGCAGACTATAACAAACAATTAACTGCAGTTACCGAAAGAATTGCAGAATTAAAAGCACTATAAAAAACAACGAGTATTCCCTAAAAGAAACAATTGGGCAATGAACAAGGAGTATTATTTTCAGGGGAGTTAATATTCGAATTATATTAACGGGGAGTCTTGATTATAAAATGAAATTTACTACTGTCGAACAAGCAACGGCTTGGCTAGATGCACATAAAAATCCTAAACAAAGAATTGGACTTAAGAAAATTGAAACAGCAATGAACTATGTTAATAATCCACACCTAGGACTTCCAGTTATTCATATAACTGGAACGAATGGTAAAGGATCAACAACCACTTTTCTTAAAGAATTGTTATTAAGCCAAGGACTAGCTGTTGGAACATTTACATCACCACACATTATGCGATTTAACGAAAGAATCAGTTACAATGGCGAAAATATTAGTGATGATGATTTAATTCGAATTATCGAACAAATGGTTGAAGTCAATGAATATATGGAAACAACTGAATATGGACGTTTAATTTTCTTTGAACTATATACTGTCATGATGGCTTTGTACTTCCAGGAAAAACAACCAGATGTTTGTTTAATTGAAGTAGGTATTGGTGGGGAAAATGATTGTACCAATGTATTTAAAGCTGATTTAGCGATATTAACTACAATTGGATTAGATCATGAAGATTTATTGGGAGATACTGTTGAAGCAGTAGCTACTGAAAAGTCAGGGATTATTAAAGAGAAATCGATTGTAGTCACTGGTCCCATCCAAGCCTCTCCCTTAAATGTCGTAAGTGAGCGTGCAAAATTAATGAACGGTTCGCATGTGAAATTTGATGTCGATTATGGTTTTGACAATATCCAAAACTTAAAAGAAAATGGATCATCATTTGACTTTTGGCAAGTCGTTGACGGTCAAAAACATGTTCGAAATTGGCAAATTACAATGCTAGGACGTTATCAAATAGATAATGCTACAATTGCCTTAAAAGCATTTATTGCTTGGATGTCACATCACGGTCAGTACATTAATTTTGAAGATGCTGCTTATGCGTTAAAACATACAAAATGGATGGCCCGAATGGAGAAAATTTCGGAAAACCCAATTATTTATATCGACGGTGCTCATAATGCGCATGGTTTAACTGCTCTAAAATCATTGGTCGATGAATATTTCTATGATAAAGAAATCACTATTTTGTATGCAGGCTTATCAACAAAAAATCAAGATGAGCAATTGCCAATATTACAATCCTTTGAAGCTGATAATCTTTATTTAACTCAATTCGATCATCGAAAAGCGATGTCGATTGATGATTTTGAAGAGTTAGCAGATGAGTTACTTGATACTTCTTTTGAGATGGTTGAGGACTGGCAAAGTTTTCTTTTAGAATTTGTTGAGGAAGCTGATGAGACCAAGGAAAGAATCCTATTAGTTACAGGTTCATTGTACTTTGTTTCAGATGTGAGACAATTATTTTTAAAAAAAGTGAAAATTAAATAATGGAAATGCCTCTTTTTTGCGTATTTATATATATACACAAAAAGGAGGTATTTTTTATGAACATTTCAAAATCATTTATTCGAGAAGTTCCAAAAGATTTGCAACCGAGGGAAAGATTACTGACTTATGGTGAAAAAGCTTTGTCAGATCAGGAATTATTAGCAATATTGTTTAGGACAGGGACGCGGGAAGAAAATGTACTCAATCTTGCCTTGCGATTTATCGATCACTTTCAAAATTTAAATGAATTAAAACATTCAAGCATTGAAGAGTTTCAACAAGTCAAAGGTGTCGGTCCAGTGAAAGCCATTGAACTGAAAGCTGCGATTGAATTAGGTTACCGGATTGCGACCAGTGCAGTGCCAAAGTATGGACACATTGTATCAACCCGGTCAGCTGGTGAATGGCTAATTACAGAAATGGCTGATTTACACCAAGAACATCTCGTCGTCTTGTTTCTCAATACTAAAAATGAAATCATTAAGAAGCGGACCATCTTTATTGGAAGCGTAAATAGCTCTGTCGCGCACCCGAGGGAAATTTTCAAAGAAGCGGTAAAGTATCCAACTGCTCGAATTATCATCGCTCATAATCATCCAAGTGGAGACACTCAGCCAAGTCCAGCTGATTTGCACTTTACGAGGCGAATGATTGCTTGCGGTGAGTTAATGGGGATCAATGTTTTAGATCATTTGATTATAGGACAGGATGAATATTTAAGTATTCATGAAACGACGAACTTATTTGATTAAATTTTTAGGTGTGTTGTAAGATGAAACGCAACACTAAAAAAAGACATGAAGATTCGTTATACTTAAGTCACCACAACATAGTATAAGGAGAGAATCTTCATGTCACACACTCATTTTAACACAAAGAAATCTA